>SCRK01000096.1 GCA_004298075.1 bacterium
GACTACTTCTTTGGCGAACTGATTATCCCTGGTATAGTCCATCAATACCGCGTAATCAATGACCCCCTCTTCAAGCCAGTATGACCAATCCTGGAAGGCATTAGAGTAGGCCCGCTCGGTAAGCGGGATCACCGCGCAGGAAACCAACAGTTCCGCTGACTTGACTTTGACTAAACTGGAAATCTTACGCACCAGATCGGTGATCTGCTGGCGCTTCCAATTATCCCAGGCCAGGTATTCATCCTCGTTATTTAATGTTTCCAGGACATTCAGCCCGGTTTTATCTTTAAAACGCTCCACGTTCTTCGGCCCGTAGCCGTAAGTCAGGCCGAACTTAATGAACCTTGACCCCGGTATGAAAGGTACCGGGGACGGGTAGCGGATGTAATCCAGGTGAATCCCGCTGAGCAGCGGGTAACGGTTGATGATCTCATTGATAATAGTCAGGACATACTCCTCTACCCTGGGGTCACCCGGCTCTAAGAATATCTGGTCCTCCCTTAAATAATATTTATCCAGTTCCATCTTGGAATCGGTTTTGGAGGGCCTGCCGTATTGATCGCGGGTTAAAATTGAATTGCCGAATTTAGTCAATATCTCCGCCTTATCATTCTTGCCTAAGCTTAAGACATTAACCCAGGCAAAAACCTTGATATTGTTCTCCTGGGCCTCCCTGAGCAGCAGATCGAGCGTGTCCACCCCGGCTGCCTTGATCATCTGGTCATATTTTGACCTATCGCAGATCCTGGAATCATAATAAGCGTTGCCTGATTGTAAAAACTGCAGATAGATCTCATTGATCTTTGCCTTTTTGCATTTGGCGATCAGGCTATTCACGCCCTCTTTTGAATAAAGCACGGATTTAGCGGAGAACACCGAAACCCAAACTCCCCGGCGGGAGGTTTCCCCTGCCTCGATAGAAGCAGCCTCTTTTGCTTCTACCACTTCTTTTGCTACTGCCGCTTTTTCTTTGTTTTTCGCAAAGTTTTGGGCAAAGTTTTGGGCAAAAGCCGGGCCCGAAGCGGACAAAAGGCAGGCTAAAGATAAAATCGCTAGTTTTCTCTTCATTGTTTTACCGGTTTTTTGCATCGTTCTATCTCCGAATAAATACATCCGCAATACTTTTGGCAATAGATCCCCTTAAGCTTAGCTTCTTCGTGGGCTTTTCTAAAACCCGGACGGAAATCTTCGTAATAAAATTCTACTCCTGCTTCTCTCGCGGCTTGAGCTCCCAGTTCTTTCAGCTTCTCCTGGTCCTGATAAGGGCTGACCAGCAAACTTGAGGTAAAAGCATCAAAACCCTCTTCCTTTGCCTGCCTGGCAGTTTTACCGAGGCGTAAAGACCAGCAGACAGCGCAGCGCTCCGGCCTTACTTCCTTGTTATTCACCGCCTGGAAAAATTCAGAAGGCCTGTACTCCGGAGATTCAACCTCTACCCGCAGCTCCTTGCTTAATGTTTCAAGCGCCTCTTTGCGCCGGTTATATTCGCTAAAAGGATGGATGTTGGGATTATAATAAAACGCTTTAACCTTGGATCCTTTTTCTTGTAAGCTTCGTAAGGGGTAGATCAGGCAAGGCGCGCAACAAGTATGTAATAATATCTTCATAACTTACAAGGACTAAAAAGCCTCTTGCTGCTCCTCTTTGTGGAATTTCATGCCAAAATGCTCATAGGCCTTTTTGGTGGCCAGCCTCCCCCTGGAGGTGCGTTTTAAATACCCGGCTTTTAAAAGGTAGGGCTCAACCGTATCGGCTATCGTATCCACCTCTTCATTTAAGCTGGCAGCCAAAGATTCAACGCCCACCGGCCCGCCGTTAAATACCTCAAGGACAAGTTTCAACACCTTGCGGTCCAGGTCATCGAAGCCTGCCTGGTCTATACCCAGATCATTAAGGATCTTGGCGGCGGCTGGAGCATCCACCTTTTTGATCTTTAATACCTGGGCATAATCCCGCACCCGGCGTAAGAGCCGGTTGGCAACCCTGGGGGTCCCGCGGGAGCGCCTGGCGATCTCTAAAGAAGCCTCTTCATCGATCTCAACACCTAACAGGAGAGCCGAATTCCTGATGATTTTTGCCAGCTCATCTATTTTATAAAAATCAAGGTTATAAAATATTCCAAACCTGGCGCGCAAGGGTGCTGCCAATAGCCCGGTGCGGGTGGTAGCACCTATCAGGGTAAAAGGCTTGAGGTTGAATTTGATGGTCTTGGCATAGGGCCCCTTATCGATCACAAAATCTATCTGAAAACTTTCCATCGCCGGGTATAAGAACTCCTCGACCACCTTGGACATCCGGTGTATCTCATCGATAAAAAGGATATCCCCCTTTTCTAAATTGGTGAGTATGCCGATCAGGTCTCCGGCGCGCTCAATAGCCGGGCCGCTTGTAGCGGTGATCTTCGCCCCCATCTCATGCGAGATAATATGCGACAGGGAGGTCTTGCCCAGCCCCGGAGGCCCGCTTAAAAGCACATGCTCCAAGGGCTCCTTTCTCTGCTTGGCCGCCTGGATAGCGATCTTCAGGTTGTCCACGACATCTTTATGGCCTACGAACTCGGCGAATTTTTTGGGCCGCAGGGATATGTTTAAAACCACGTCCTCTTCGGACTCCTTGATGTCGTTGATCGCCGGATTAGCCTTAAGCAGGGTTTGCCTGGTCTCTTCGCTCATAAGGTATGATGTTTTCCTTGTTCCTTGATATGGTTATATCTTCAAATGCCGCGTCCTGCCTGGCGATTATCTCCTTCATTTTCGCCAGCTCCAAAACCGCCAGGAAGACCACGATTATCTCTATTTTGCTTTTAACCGCGCTGAATAATCTAGAGAGCTTGACCTCCGGCTCTACCAGGAGAAGATGCAGGATCTCATGCACCTTCTGCTCGACGGTAAACTGATCTTTGATCACCTCATAAAAGACCTCTTTGGGAATATCCTTCAAGGCCCGGGAGAAAGCGCTGATCAGGTCAAATATGCTGGCCTCAAAATAAACTTCTTTTTTGCCGGCATCCTTGGCATCAACAGGAGGCTCGGTTTTGGGCCGCTTAAAAACATCCTGCTGGGTGATCTCTTTTTCCCTTAACTGTTCGGCGATCTGTTTGAACTTTTCATACTCCAAGAGCCTCTTGACTAACTCAGCTCTTGGGTCCTCCTGCTCCTCCTCCACTGATTCCTCCGCCGGCAGGAGCATCTTGGATTTTATCTGCATTAAGGTTGCCGCCATGACCAGGAATTCTCCGGCGATATTCAGGTCCAAAAGCTGCATAAGATTGATATACTCAAGATACTGCTGGGTGACCTTGGCTATCGGAATATCGTAAATATTAAGATGGTCCTTTTTTACCAGATAAAGCAAAAGGTCAAGCGGGCCCTCAAACATCTCTAATCTTATTTTATAGTTCATCTCTATATTTTAAGCAGATCCTTTACCTCTGAAATTGTTTTAGAGGCTACCCTGGAAGCCTTCGCTTTCCCCGCCGATAATATATCCTGGATATACTTTTTGTCTTTAAGCAGCTGGCGCCTTTTTTCCTGGATCGGGGCTAATAAGCCGATGATCTTCGCGGCCAGCTCCTTCTTGCAATCAGTGCAGCCGATCTCTGATCTAGAGCAGCGCTTTTCTCCCCCCTCTTTCAGCTCCGGGAAAAATACCGAATAATAACTGAAAACACTGCATTTGTGCGGATGGCCGGGGTCGCTTAAGCGTATCCGCAGGGGATCGGTAAACATATTCTGGATTTTTTTACGGATGACCTCCGGCTCTTCGGATAAAGAGATAAAATTATTATAACTCTTGCTCATCTTGCGGCCGTCTAAACCGGCTAAGCGCGGGCTTTCGGTAAGCAAGGCCTTGGGATCGGGGAAAAAATCTTCATTCTTAGCCGCGTAAAGATGGTTGAACTTACGGGCGATCTGGCGGGTCAATTCCAGATGCGGAAGCTGATCCTCCCCTACCGGCACAGCCGCGGCTTTATAAAGCAGGATATCCGCCGCCTGCAAAACCGGATACCCTAAAAATCCGTAGGTGCTCAAAGTCCGGTTGGTCACCTCGCGCAGCTGCTCTTTGTAAGTAGGACAGCGCTCAAGCAGGCCTAAAGGGGTGATCAGCGAAAGAATAAAAAAGAGCTCCAGATGCTCCGGTACCTGCGACTGGATAAAGATAACGGATTTATCGGGATCGATCCCGCAGGATAACCAGTCAAGGACATTATCCAGTATGTTATTTTTAAGGTTTTCGGGGTTTTCATACTCCGACATCAGGGCATGCCAATCCGCGACCATGAAGAAACATTCATATTCATCCTGGAGTTTTATCCAGTTATTCAAGGCGCCCGCCAGATGGCCCAAATGCAGCTTGCCTGTCGGACGCATCCCGCTTAATATACGTTTCTTCGTCATGATCATAATTTCCTGGCTATCTTCTCTATGTCGTGGGCTTCGATGATATCCCCTTCTATAAGCTGGTCAAATCCGGCGATGCTCATCCCGCATTCAAAGCCCTCGGCGACTTC
>SCRK01000097.1 GCA_004298075.1 bacterium
CATGGAAAATAAAACCCGTATCTCCCAACCAAAATCCCCGGGCAAATCCTTAACTAATTATTTTATAACCTTTAAAAAAATTATAACAGAAAAAGAACATGGTTTCACCCTCGTAGAGCTAATTATTGTCATAATCATCGTAGGCATACTTGCGGCTATGGGCATTACCCAATATTCCGCTACAGTTGAAAAATCACGCCTTGCAGAAGCCAAAGTGCGCATAGGTGTTATGCGTAAGCTTGCCTACCAATATTGGTTGGAGAATGGTGATCTGACCAATATACAGAATGCCGACGTGGGGGCGGATCAAACCTGTACATCTAGTAGTTATTTTAGTTACCAAATAGGAAGTAAAGCATCAACCTGGTTGAATTTGGTTGCAATCAGGTGTAGTAACGGAAGCGGAGGTAAGACCCCGAACGTCTCTAGCTACTATGTTTTTTATATGCAATATTACCCGGGAACAGGACAGAGCGACTGGCATTGCTATTACTCTGACCCCTATGGTTCAAGCTGTTTTGGTTACCAGCCATAGAAACTGAACTATTAACTCCGTTTCTGTTTAACCCCTGCCATATCCATAAGTTTCGATAGAACTGACCCCATTTTATTTAAGCTTGCCAAAAGTAAGTTTGGGGGTTAAAATAAGCATGTAAATTTAAATAATAAGAGGAGGATTTTGATGAAGAAGCTTGTTTTGTTACGTCATGGGGAGAGCACCTGGAACAAAGAGAACCGTTTTACCGGCTGGACTGATGTGGATCTCTCTGAAAAAGGAATCCAGGAGGCAAAGAAGGCCGGAGAGTTGCTAAAAAAAGAAGGCTTTATATTTGACCTGGCTTATACCTCTGTTCTAAAGAGGGCTATCCGCACTTTGTGGCTGGTCCTTGATGGAATGGACCTGATGTGGATACCGGTATATAACTCCTGGCGGCTGAATGAAAGGCATTACGGCGCTTTGCAGGGATTGAATAAATCCGAGACCGCAGCAATTTATGGGGATGAGCAGGTTTTGATCTGGAGGAGAAGCTATGATATTCCTCCAATGCCGCTGGATAAGAAAGATCCGCGCTATCCCGGCCTTGACCCGCGTTATAAGGAACTCAAGCCAAAAGAGCTTCCGCTTACCGAATGCCTTAAGGATACAGTAGCGCGTTTCCTTCCTTACTGGCATGAAACTATAGCTCCTGCAGTAAAAAGCGGCCAACGCGTGATCATCGCCGCGCACGGAAATTCCCTGCGCGCCCTGGTCAAATACCTGGACAATATTTCCGAAGAAAAGATCGTAAGCTTAAATATTCCCACCGGCATACCATTGGTTTATGAACTGGATGATGATTTAAGACCGCTAAAGAACTATTATCTGGGTGACCCGGAAGCGGTAAAAAAAGCTATGGAGGCAGTGGTAAACCAGGGAAAAGCAAAGTAGCTTGAAGACCGCAAGATCTATCATCATATTGTTAGGGTTAATGATACCCCTATTCTTAGGTATCGAGAGTAAGGGAGAGGAGGGTACAACTATGCGTTTATCCAGTCCGGCATTTGAGCACAACGCGTTTATCCCGGTGAAATTTACCTGTCAGGGTGAGTCTGTAAATCCGGGATTGATCATTGAAGGAATTCCTCCCGGGACTAAAAGCCTGGCCTTGATCATGGACGACCCTGATGCCGCAAGCGGCGATTTTGTGCATTGGGTAGTTTATGATATTTCCGTTACCGGCCGTATAGAGGAGAATAGTATCCCGGGAAAGCAGGGGATCAATAGCTCTGGGGGATCGGATTATGCAGGCCCCTGTCCTCCCAGCGGAGCGCACCGTTACATTTTCAAGGTATACGCCCTTGATAAGATGCTGAATTTAGAAGAAGGCTTGCGCAAGCCGGATTTAGAGAAGGCGATCGGTTCTCACATATTGGATAAGGCAGAATTGATCGGTTTATATAAGAAAAAGTGATCGCTCCATGAGCTGGTATATTTATATAATCCGCTGCAAGGACAACAGGCTGTATACCGGTATTACCAAAGATCTTGAGCGCCGGGTAAAAGAGCATAACAGCGGTTATGGCTGCAGGTTCACTAAATACAGGACGCCGGTCCAATTGGTCCACAGCGAAGAGGTGATAAGCAGGCCGGAGGCGTTGAAGCGCGAGCTGGAGATCAAGAGCCTGCGGCGGGTAAAGAAACTGGAATTGATAGGTTAGGTTCACGGAGGATGAATATGGCAAATTTTTCTTTTGATATCGTTTCTGAGGTAGATCTGCAGGAGGTTGATAACGCGGTAAATCAGGCGGTTAAGGAATTAAGCCAACGTTATGATTTTAAGGGGAGTAAATCCTCAATTGCCTTTGACCGCAAGGAAAAGAAGATCACCCTGATCGCGGATGATGACTTTAAGCTGCGCAGTCTTACGGATATCCTGACAACCCGTCTGGCAAAAAGAGGGGTTTCTTTGAAGTCATTAAAATTCAATGATCCGGAAAAGGCATTTGAGGGTTATTTGCGCCAGGCAGCGGAGATCTGCATGGGTATTGATAGGGAGAGGGCAAAGGAGCTGACAGGGATAATAAAGGGGCTGGGTTTAAAAGTGCAGTCCCAGATCGAGGGAGAGAAAATAAAGGTCAGTTCCGCCAAAAAGGATGAGTTGCAGGCAGTTATCGCGCATCTGAAGGGCCTGGATTTCCCTATTCCCCTTAGTTTCTGCAATTACCGGTAAATGGAGGAGAGATGACAAGAGGAATAACTTTTCAAGGCGGAGCGTTAAATCTGGCAGGCAGGATGTTAAAGACCGGGATGACCGCGCCTGATTTTAAGGTAGTCGCGCAGGACCTGAAGGAGGTGCGTCTTGCTGATTTTGCAGGCAAGATAAAAGTAATCACCTCATTTCCCTCCATAGATACTAAAGTTTGCGATTTACAGGTTAAGGAATTTAACAAGATCGCAGCCGGTTTATCCTCCGATGTATTGATCCTGGGCATAAGCAAGGACCTGCCCTTTGCCCAGCAAAGATTTTGCGAGGCGTTCGAGATCAGGAATATCAAGGTGCTCTCCGATTACAAAACAGGTTCCTTCGGGATCAATTTCGGGCTTTTGATCAGGGAATTGAATCTTCTGGCCCGTTCAATAATCATCCTGGATAAAAATAACATCATTAGGTACATACAGATAGTCAAAGAATTAAGCTCTTCCCCTGATTATCAGGAGGCGTTAAGCCGGCTGCAGGTTGTTATCCGGGATCCAGCTTTAACCGTTAATGAGCAGATCCCAACTCATTGTAAGCCCTGCGAAGGAGTGGTTTCCCCTTTATCCGCGCAGGAGAGAGGCAGGATGTTCTCCCAACTCAAGGAGTGGCAGTTGATCGAGGATAAGAAGATCGCGAAAGAGTTTAAATTTAAGGATTTTATTGAGGCTAAGTATTTTCTTGATCTTATCAGCGTGATCGCCGAAGAGCAGGGCCATCATCCCGGACTTAACCTGGTATATAATAAGCTTAAGATCACCCTGGCAACGCACGCAGCAGGGGGATTGACGGAAAACGACTTTATCATGGCGGGGATAATAGATGAACTGGCGGTTGACGCGGCATCAGCATAATCATTCTGGAGATCCCGGATTTTATTTGCTTGCCGTTATTCTTTTTTCGTCTTTCTTATTGGGAGGCCGTATGGAAGGTTTGGCGAAAGAACCGGAAAGAATCAAGATCTTTAATGCCGAAACAGGCCGCATAGATGAAGTGGAGAAGGTCTATAAGTCGGAAGCTGAATGGAAGAAGATCCTTACCCCCGAACAATATGCGGTCACCAGGCTAAAGGGCACGGAAAAACCTTTTAGCGGACATTGCGCTATCCCTAAGCAAGGCAAGCAGGGGTTATTCCGCTGCGTCTGCTGCGGGACAGACCTGTTTTTGATCGAGAATGAGTTTGAATCCGGAACCGGGTGGCCGAGTTTTTGGGAGCCGGTTTCCGAATTAAATATCAAAACGCAAACAGACAATAGCCTGGGAATGCGCAGGGTTGAAGTGCTTTGTGCCCGCTGCGGCGCTCACCTGGGCCATGTTTTTGACGACGGGCCGGCCCCCACAGGTAAACGGTATTGCATGAATTTAGTGGCGCTTAAATTCATAGAAATAGATAAACCTAAAAAAGAGAAATTAGAGAAGGCTGTTTTTGCCGCGGGCTGTTTCTGGGGTGTGCAGGCGGCATTTGCGCAAGTGAAGGGAGTGGTCAATACTGCTGCCGGTTTTACCGGAGGCAAACTTAAGGACCCTACCTATGAAGATGTGTGTACTGACAAGACCGGGCACGCCGAGGCCGTGGAATTAGAGTACGACCCAGGTATTGTCTCTTATGAAAAGCTGCTTGATCTTTTCTGGAGCATGCATGATCCCACAACGGCGAATAAGCAGGGCCCGGACATCGGCAGCCAGTACCGCTCAGCTATATTTTACAGCACCCCGGAGCAGGAAAAAGCCGCCCGTGAGTCTAAGCAAAAACTTGAAAGCTCCGGAAAGTTTAAGGGTAAGATCGTTACAGAGATCCT
>SCRK01000014.1 GCA_004298075.1 bacterium
CCGATCATTAAAGATATTATTTCCGCTTACAGGATACCTATCTTTGAAAAAGAGGGTTTTGAGGCCGACGACATTATCGCCGAGTTGGCTAGAAAAGCCGCCGCGAAAAAAATGCGGGTGACCATTGTCAGCTCCGACAAAGATATCCTGCAATTGGTTGATAAGCATATTACGGTGTTTAACCCTTATAAAGATGAGGGTATATTTTATGACGCCTCCGGGGTCAAAGAACGTTTTGGCGTTGACCCGGAGAGGATAGCGGATATTATCGCCCTGACCGGTGACGTCGCGGATAATATCCCCGGTGTCCCGGGGATTGGGGAAAAGACAGCCGCCAAGCTCATATTGGATTACGGCACCCTGGACAAAATGCTCAAGAATATATCAAAGGTAGAGCCGGAAAAGATCAGGCTTGCGATATCCGAACACATCCAGCGCATAAAACTGAATAAGGAATTGGTTGATCTGCATGAGAGCCTGGGACTGAAGCTGGATTTAAAGAAGGCGGAAGTCAGGGAGCCGGATTACGCGGAATTATCCAGGATCTTTAAGAAGCTGGAGTTCAAGAGCCTGCTCAAGAATCTTCCCGTGGTGGAGGAGAAGGCCAGCTTTGTTAAGCTACATAGCTGTAATTCCGGCGAATTAAAAGAACTGCTCTCCAACAGCACTGAACTTTCCCTTTACGGAGAACCCGCGGGTGAGCTCTTCTTTACCGTGGACGGTAAATTTTTCAGCTCAAAGGATGCCTCGGCTGCCCTGAAAGCGGCAATACCGGATGCCAAGATAAAGAAGACCGGGTATGACCTGAAGAAACTGAAGCTCGCTTTTCTTAAAGAAGGCCTGGTCTTAAACGGCCTGGATTTTGATGTTATGATCGCCTCTTACCTGTTAAATCCTTCGCGTTCAAGCTACAGCCTTACGGACCTGGCATTAGAGAACCTGGGTGAATTTGTCCGTGACGAACAGGTTAACGCGAGGGAGGGCTTAGGCTTAGTGGTCAAATTAAAGCCGGTGCTCAAGAAGGCCTTGCGGGAGAAAGAGCTGCTTGGTCTTTTCGAGGAGCTTGAGATGCCGCTGGTAAGCGTATTGGCGCAAATGGAGCAGGATGGCATAAAATTAGACCTGGGGCTGCTTAAGTCCCTTGCCCGGGAGCTGGAGCGCAGGCTGATAAAGCTGATCGAAGATATTTATAAGACAAGCGGTACGCAATTCAATATCAATTCCCCCAAACAATTGGCCGGGGTCTTGTTTGAGAAATTACAACTGCCGGTGATCAAGAAAACCAAGACCGGGCCCTCTACCGACGAAGAGGTGCTCAAGCGCCTGGCGGATAAACATGAATTGCCGGTCCTTTTATTGGAGTACCGGCAGCTGACTAAATTGAAGAATACTTATGTTGATGCTTTGCCCAAACTGGTGGACCCGGAAACCGGCAGGGTGCACACATCTTTTAACCAGACAGGGACCGAAACCGGCAGGCTCAGCTCAAGCAACCCTAATTTACAGAATATCCCGATTAAGACCGATATTGGAAAAAAGATCAGGCAGGCGATCATTACCTCAAGTGAAAAGAACTGCCTGCTATCCTGCGATTATTCCCAGATAGAATTGAGGGTCCTGGCGCATCTTTCGGGAGATGAGACGCTGATCCAGGCATTCCACTCCAACCAGGATGTGCATCGGCTGACCGCTTCCCTGATCAACGATATTAGCGAGAGTGAAGTCGAAGAGGGCATGCGTGAGACGGCTAAGAGAGTGAATTTCGGGATCATCTACGGCCAGAGTTCTTACGGCTTAGGCAGGGACTTGAGCATTCCAGTGCAGCAGGCTCAAGACTTTATTGATGCTTATTTTTTGCGTTATCCAAAGGTAAAGGATTATATAGACGCGCAGATCAAGAAAGCGCAAGAAACAGGGTTTGTCACCACACTTTTAGGCAGGAGAAGGTATATCCCGGAGATCAACAATAAGAATATGGGGATCCGGCAGTTTGCCCAGCGCCAGGCGGTAAATACCCCCATACAGGGCACAGCCAGCGACCTGATAAAACTGGCGATGATCAGGATAGCGGAGGAGATCAAGGAGAAAGATTCAAAGGCCAAGATGATCCTGCAGATCCACGATGAGCTGGTTTTTGACCTGCCGTACTCCGAGCTGCATGCTTTTTCGGTAATGGTCAAGGATAAAATGGAACATGTGATGAAGCTGGATGTGCCGATAAGGGTGGATATGAAAAAAGGGAACAATTGGCTGGAGATGGAGGCGGTCAAATGAAGATAGCCCTGATCGCTTCAGAGGTAGTGCCTTTTGCCAAGACCGGAGGCCTTGCCGATGTGGCAGGCGCTTTGCCTATTGCCTTAGAGGGGCTGGGCTGCGAAGTGATCATCATCATGCCCGGGTATAAATGCGTAAAAGGCATATCACCTTCAGTCGTGGGCAAGAATATAAAAGTTTACTTTGTGGAAAACGATCTTTATTTTAACCGCGACGGCCTGTATATGGATAAGAAGGGAGATTATAAGGATAACCTGGAAAGATTCGCCTTCTTTTGCCGCAAAAGCCTGGAGTTGCTAAAAGAAATAAATTTCAACGCTGATATCCTGCATTTGCATGACTGGCAGTCAAGCCTGGCTGCCGTTTACCTGAAAAACCTCTACGCCAAGCAGCCTTTTTACAGCAGGATGAAAAGTCTCCTGACTATCCACAATATCGGTTATCAGGGGCTTTTCCCGGGCGAGGATTTCGCCAAGCTCGGCCTGGACAAAGGTCTTTTTGATATTTCCGGGCTTGAGTTCTATAACCGGATCAACCTGTTGAAAGGCGGGATAATATTTTCGGATCTCATCAATACCGTCAGCCCTACCTACGCGCTGGAGATACAGGAGGCTAAGTTTGGTTTCGGCCTGGAGGGGCTGTTAAGGCAGCGCAAGAAAGATCTAAGCGGGATATTGAACGGCCTGGATTATTCCATCTGGGATCCGGCTACGGATAAATTTATCATCCGGAATTTTTCTCAAAGGAACATAGAAGGCAAGGCTTATAATAAAGCGGAGCTGCAGAAAGCATGCTCCCTGCCTGTTGATAATGAGATACCTGTATTGGGTATTGTTTCGCGCCTGGCAGAGCAGAAGGGTTTTGACATACTAACGGAGCCGCTGCCGGAGATCTGTAAAATGGGAGCGCAACTGGTCATCCTGGGCACCGGTGACCTAAAATACCATAAAATATTGCAGAATGCGGCCAAGAAATATCCTAAAGCGTTCTCTTTAAACTTAAGATTCGATGATCCTCTGGCGCACAAGATCTACGCGGGGAGCGATATCTTCCTTATGCCTTCAAGTTATGAACCCTGCGGCCTGGGGCAAATGATAGCTTTGCGTTATGGGACGATCCCGCTTGTTTTTAAGACCGGAGGGCTGGCTGATACCATAAATGAGGATAACGGTTTTGTTTTTTCCAGGTACACCAAGGATGAGCTGGTAAAAACCGTCAAGAGATCCCTGGCCGTGTTCGCGGAGAAGAAAAAATGGGGCTCCCTGATGAACAACGCTATGCGCTGTGATTTCTCCTGGGAGGCCTCCGCTAAAAAATACATCCAGCTATATGAAAAAGCAAAAGAAGGGTAAGATCGTAATAGGAGTGACCGGAGGGCTGGCTTCCGGCAAAAGCACTGTCGCCAGGATGCTTAAAAACCGCGACTGCGAATTGATCGATGCCGACAAACTGGCGCACCGCTTGCTTTATCGCGGAGGAAGGGTTTATAAAAAGATCGTCGGTTTCTTCGGCAGCGGCATCCTTAAGCCGAACAAAAGTATTGACCGGCAAAAGCTGGCAGGGGTCGTATTCCTCCACGCTTTAGCTTTAAAAAAACTTAATTCCATCGTGCACCCGGAGTTAAAAAAAGAGATTTTCCGGAGGATCGGTAATTCAGGGAAAAGGATCATCATATTGGACGCGGCATTGATCATTGAGGCAGGCTTAAGGAGGAAGCTTGATAAATTGGTGGTGGTTACGGCTAAGAGGGGCCAGCAGATAAAGCGCTCTTGTTCTAAGCTGGACATAAATAACAACCAGGCGGCTTTAAGAATGAAATCCCAGATTTCGCAAGATGAGAAATCGCGTTTTGCGGATTTTATCATAGATAACAGCGGTTCGATCAATGAAACCAAAAAACAAGTCGTAGAAATAAGGAGGCGGTTGTGGAAAAGTTAGATATTAAAAATCTCAAGGACATGAAGATCACCGAGCTGAACAAACTGGCCAAGGAATTGAACGCCAACGGGACCAGCGGGTTAAAGAAGCAGGACCTGATTTTTAAGATACTCCAGGCCCAGGCGGAAAAAGAGGGATTGATGTTCGGGGAGGGGGTCTTGGAGATCCTCTCGGAGGGGTTCGGCTTCCTGCGCAGCCCGAATTATAATTACCTGCCTTGCCCGGATGATATTTATATCTCTCCGTCGCAGATCAGGAAATTCGACCTGCGTACCGGGGACACGGTGAGCGGCCAGATCCGTCCGCCGAAGGAGGGGGAAAAATATTTCGCCCTGCTTAAGGTGGAGGCGGTGAATTTTGAGAACCCGGAAAATGTTAAGGAAAAGGTTCTTTTTGACAACCTCACCCCCGTATATCCGCGCCAGCCGTTTAACCTGGAGACCAAGCCGGATGAGGTGTCCATGCGGATTATGAGCCTGCTTACCCCGATCGGCAAAGGCCAGCGCGGCTTGATCGTCGCCCAGCCGTACAGCGGCAAAACCGTTCTGCTGCAGAAGATCGCCAATGCCATTACCAGCAATAACCCGGATGTGATCATGATCGTCCTGTTGATCGATGAGCGTCCCGAAGAGGTTACGGATATGCAGCGCAATGTCAAAGGGGAGGTTATCTCATCTACATTCGATGAGCCGCCGGAGAGGCACGTGCAGGTCGCCGAGATCGTCCTGGA
This sequence comes from bacterium, assembly GCA_004298075.1. Classification (GTDB taxonomy): domain Bacteria; phylum Omnitrophota; class Gorgyraeia; order Gygaellales; family Profunditerraquicolaceae; genus UBA6249. Next base: position 4,943 of record SCRK01000014.1, read on the forward strand.
GAAGGCTAAGCGTTTAGTCGAGCATAAGCGGGATGTGGTTATCCTGCTTGACAGTATAACCCGCCTGGCGCGCGCTTATAACTCTGTCATCCCGCACAGCGGTAAGGTCCTCTCGGGAGGTATTGATTCCAACGCCCTGCAGAAGCCCAAGAGATTCTTTGGCGCGGCCCGCGCGGTTGATGAAGGAGGGAGCTTGACCATCATTGCCACGGCACTCGTAGATACCGGGAGCCGTATGGATGAAGTAATTTTTGAAGAGTTTAAGGGCACAGGCAACATGGAGACCCAGCTTGACCGTAACCTCTTCCAGCGCAGGATCTATCCGGCGATCGACATCAAGCGTTCCAACACCCGCCATGAAGAGCTCCTGGTCAAACCGGATGTTTTGCAGAAGACCTGGATCTTAAGGAAGGTGCTCAATGAGCTGAATAACGTGGAGGCCATGGAGCTGCTTATCGAGAAGTTAGGCAAGACAAAAAACAACGAAGAATTTTTAAACAGCATGAACCAGAAGTAAGAAAAGGAGAAAACAAAATGAAAGAGAAGATACATCCCAACTACAAAGAAAGCACGATCATCTGCGCCTGCGGTGAGACGGTGCACACCCGGTCAACCAAGCCGAGTATCCGGGTTGAGATCTGTTCAAAGTGCCACCCCTTCTTTACCGGCAAGCAAAAGCTGGTGGATTCCGCCGGCCGCGTGGATAAGTTCATGAAGAAATACGGCAAGAAACAGTAGTTAGCAGGTAGTATGTAGTAGGTAGGAAAACCAAAAACAAAAGCGATGTATGAACAACTGAAGAAAATAGAAGCCCGCTATGAAGAGCTGGAGGAGCTATTGGCCAGCCATGAGCAGATCGCCGACCGGCAGCAGTATAATAAGCTGGCTAAAGAGCTTTCTGATATCAAGTCGGCGGTTTTATTGTTTCGCGAATATAAGGCTGTGCTTAAAGAGCTCAAAGAGCTTGAGGCGGTCCTGGCCCAAAAACATGATAAGGATTTCTTGGAGCTTGCTCAGGATGAGTCCAGGGAATTGGCAGTCAAGTTAACCGATCTAGAGGCGCGCTTTAAGAAGCTTTTGGCAGGAGAGGACAAGGACGCTGGCCGCGATGCTATCGTGGAGATCCGGCAGGGAACAGGCGGTGACGAGGCGGGGCTTTTTGCCGCCGATCTTTACCGCATGTATACAAAATATGCCGCGAATAAAGGCTGGGCCATCGAGTCGATGTCCTCCAGCACTAATGAAGCTGGAGGGATAAAAGAGATCATCTTCAGCGTGAAGGGGAAAGACGCCTTCCGCAGGCTTAAGTTTGAAAGCGGGGTGCACCGCGTGCAGCGGGTCCCTGCCACCGAGGCGCAGGGCCGCATCCATACCTCAACCGCGACAGTAGCGGTGCTGGTAGAGCCCGAAGAGTTTGACCTGGCTATTGAGCCCAAAGATCTAAGGATAGATACTTATCGCTCAAGCGGCCCGGGCGGACAACATATGCAGAAGACCGATTCCGCGGTGAGGATCACGCACATTCCCACTGGCACTGTGGTCGCCTGCCAGGATGAGCGCTCACAGATAAAAAATAAGGCCAAGGCAATGAGGATCTTGCGCGCCCGGATCCTGGAGGATAAGATCGAAGCGGAGGCAAAAAGGCTATCCAGCGCCAGAAAGACCCAGATCGGCACCGGGGACCGCAGTGAAAAGATCCGCACATATAATTTTCCCGACCGCCGGGTTACCGACCACCGGATCAATTTTACAACCCACCAGTTAGAGGCGGTCTTGGAAGGCCAGATGGATGAACTGTTCGATGCTTTATTAAAAGCAGAGGAAGAGAAGAGGAATGAACGAAGCTGAGCTGGTTTTAACCCATGTTTTGAATTGCGATAGGTTGTCTTTATACCTGAATAAAGACAGGGAGATGGACAAAGATAAAAGCGCGTTGGTTTCCTCTATATTAAAACGCAGGCTTACGCTTGAGCCTCTGCAGTATATTTTGGGTTGCACCGAATTTATGGGCTTAAAATTTATGGTGGACAAACGCGCGTTGATCCCCAGGCCGGAGACCGAGATATTGGTTGAAGAGGCGCTCAAATTATCCGCAAAAGCAGGCCGGTCAGCTGGCAGGCAGCTGGAAATATTAGATATCGGGACCGGATCGGCCTGTATCGCCGTATCTTTGGCTAAAAATACCAAGGATTGCAAAATAACCGCGGTTGATATTTCCCCTGAGGCATTAGAGCTTGCCCGGCAAAACGCCGATCTGCATCAGGCGCGGATTGAATTTATCCAAAGCGATCTATTCGCCTCTTTGTCCGGCAGGAGATTTGACCTGATCATCAGTAATCCTCCTTATATACCAACGCTGGAGCTGAAAGGTTTAGCCGGGGAGATCTCCTTTGAGCCGGTTTTAGCTTTAGATGGAGGAGGGGATGGACTGGATTATTATCGCCGGATGATCGATCAGGCAGGCGGATATTTGAATAAGGGAGGTTTTTTGCTAATGGAGATAGGTTTTGGCCAGGCCGGCCAAATAGAAAATATACTGAAAAAATCAGAAAAATTTGAGATAATAGGAATAATCAAAGATTATAACAATATAGAGAGAGTGATGGTGTTATGGATAAGCTGATCATTGAAGGCGGGGCGAGATTAAAAGGCGAAGTAACGGTTTCCGGGGCAAAGAACGCGGTATTGCCGATCCTGGCAGCTACCCTGCTTACCGATGAACCGTGCCTGATCAAAAACGTGCCGAACCTGCGCGACACTAATAGTATGCTTAAATTATTGCGCTCCCTGGGAAAGGCCGCGGAGCTTGACAAAGGCAAGGTCATGGTTTCCAGGGGTAGGGCGACGAATTATCTCGCCGAATATAAATTGGTTTCTACCATGCGCGCCTCATTTTGCGTTTTAGGCCCGCTCCTGGGCAAATTACACAGGGCCAAGGTTTCCCTGCCCGGAGG
>SCRK01000098.1 GCA_004298075.1 bacterium
ATTCCCCGCTGTCTGCGTAACCCGTAAAGTAGGAACCGATACCGGGCGTTATTTCGGCCCTTACACAAATGCCAAATTGCTCCGGCAGGCTTTAAAAGTTATCCGCAAGTATTTTCCTTATCGCTCCTGTAAAAAGATGCCGAAAACCCCTTGCATCTATTACAGGATAGGGCTTTCTCCAGCGCCGTGCGCGGGGAAGATCAGTAAAACCGAATACGCCAGGACAATCAAGAGCATAAGCCTGATCTTGGAAGGCAAAAGCGAGAGCCTGATAAAGAAATTAAACAAAGAGATGCGCGTGAAGGCAAGGAAGCGTAACTTCGAGGAGGCAGCGGCGTTACGGGATAAGATACTTTCCTTAAGCAGCCTGGGCGCCGAATATCATATTTCTCAAACCGGTTTGAGCGATTTAAAAGATCTCCTCGGCCTTAAAGTGCTGCCCATGCGTATCGAGGGATTTGATGTCTCGGATATGTACGGTAAAGAGGCTTGCGCGTCAATGGTCTCTTTCTATGATGGTAGGCCCGATAAGGATAATTACCGCAGGTTCCGTATCAAGGCAGTAGAGGGCATTGATGACTATGCCATGATCAGGGAGGCGGTGGCTAGGCGCTATTCCAGGTTAATCAGAGAAGGGGCCTCCTTGCCGGATCTGATCCTGATTGACGGCGGCAAAGCCCACCTGTTGGCCGCGCAAAGAGAGCTTATGAGATTGGGCCTGAAAGTTCCTATTGTAAGTATTGCCAAAGAAGAGGAAAATATATATACTACAGGCAGGCTTAAACCTTTTAGGTCAAGCTACGACACGCCCGCGCTGAATTTAATCCGCAGGGTGCGTAATGAAGCGCACAGGTTCGCGCTTGCCTATCACCATATTTTGAGAAGGAAAGTGTTGATCGGCAGATGACCCCTTTCGCTAAAAGAGTTTACAAAGCTGTCTTAAGCATCCCATTGGGCCAGGCGCGCAGCTATAAATGGGTAGCGCAAAAAGCCGGTTCACCCGGAGCCTTTCAGGCGGTGGGACAGATCCTGAAGCGCAATCCTTGCCCTTTGATCATCCCCTGCCATCGGGTAGTAAAGAATGATAAGAAAACAGGCGGGTATGCCTTTGGCGCAAAACAAAAGAATATTTTGTTGAAACTGGAGAAGGAGCTGGCGAAATGCTTGCTTTCCAAAAAGTAAGAAGTTTTTTGTTTTATTTAAGCCTGATTTTGTTTTTCGGCGGGTTGCCCTTCATCCTGTTTTTTGCCCTGGGGTATAAATTCGACCCGGCTACCTTTAAGCTTGTGAGGACCGGGCTGATCTATGTAAAGACCCAACCCGGAGGAGCCAGCATATATCTTAATAATAAACTTATCCCCGATAAGAGCCCGGCCAGCATCCAGGAGCTTATCCCCGGGGTATATAAACTCAAATTGGAGTTAGCTCAGCATTATCCCTGGAATGGAGAGGTCAGCGTAGATGCAGGTAAAGTCAGCCGGCTGGATAAGGTCATACTTTTTACTTTGACCCCGGACCTGGAGCAGCTGAATCAGGAGAAGTTTTCTTCTTTTTATCTCGATGCCGAGAGCGGCCTGATCTATTATCTTAACCGGAAGAATGACATTGTTTACAGGTCGAACCTTGAAGGCAGCAATTTTGAGGACATCGCCAGCCTCCCGGAAGATTTTTCGGATATCAAGGAATGGGGTGTCTCTCCGGATAAAACCAAGCTGTTTATTTTCTCCCCCCGTCAGATCGCCGTGATCCTTTTTGAGGGAGCGGATAATTATGGATATTCGGATTCTCCCGTGTTCCTGGATTATCAGAGGGAGAGGATAATCCAGGTCTATTGGCATTCGGACAGCTATCACCTGGTAGTAATAACCAATAAGCATATCGGGGTAATTGAATCCAGGACAGGCGCCGTAGCCGTTAGCCTGGTAGACTTGAACGAGGAGAACACGGCATCTTATTACGATAATAAACACGACATTCTTTATTTCAGCGACAGCCAGAAGAGTGCCGATGGCACTATCTATAATAATCTCTACAGGCTAAAGTTAAACACCGACCTTTATTTGCTGGAGAGATTGATGAAGATAAAGCCGAGCGAGCTCCTGCCTTCCGGCGGGGATACCGTCAGAAAGGAGGTCCCGGGTGAATAAGGAAAAGGTTCTGAAGCGCGCTTTTGAGATCATCCCGGGAGGATTATCTTGGGGGATAATCCTGTCGCTTATTTTCCTGTCGGTTGTGTATCCGATAGCCAGCGCCATCCTTATCATCACCTTTGATTTTTATTGGATCATCCGCACGGTTTATTTAACCACTCTTTTGATCATGGCTCATCACCGTCTCTCCAGGGAGAAGAACAAGGATTGGCTGGAGAGTTGTTTTAATCTGCCTAAAGAAAAGGATTGGAGCCGGCTGTATCAATTAGTCATATTCCCGGTTTATAATGAAGGCCCGGAGGTCACGCGCCCTTCTTTGGCGGCTTTGAAGGCGACACATTATCCCAAAGAGAAGATCATCGTGGTTATGGCTTTTGAAAATAGGAATAAACACGCGCGCGAGAATGCCTTGATTCTGGAAAAAGAGTTTAGTTCGGAATTCGGGGCGTATTTATCCACCTTTCATCCCGACGGCCTGCCTGGAGAAAGCCGCACGAAAGGCGCTAATTCCAGCTGGGCGGCTAAAGCTGCCAAGGAGTATATAGATGGCCGGAAGATCGCTTACGAGAATGTGCTTATTTCCTGTTTTGACGCGGATACCTGCGTTGAGCCGGAGTATTTCGGATGTTTGAGCTACCATTTCCTTACTTCCGATAAACCGCATCAGGCCAGTTATCAACCCATGCCGGTTTATAATAATAATATCTGGCAGGCACCTTCTTTTGCCAGGCTGGTTGAGATAAGCGGTTCATTCTGTCAGTTGATCGAGAGCATGCGCCTTGAGAAGTTCGTTACCTTCTCCAGCCACAGCATGAGCTTTAAGACTTTAGTTGAGATCGATTACTGGCCGGTGGATATGATCTCCGATGACTCGGTGATCTATTGGAAGGGATACCTGCATTATAACGGTGATTACCGCGTGGTCCCCCTGTACATTACCGTTTCCATGGATGTGGCTTACTCAAATAATATATGGCGTACCACGGTTGTGCAGTATAAACAGAAGAGAAGGTGGGCCTGGGGTGTGGAGAATTTTGCTTTCGTGGCTACGGGTTTTTTGAAGAACAGGGATATCCCTTTGACCAAGAAATTAAGAAGATTATTCCATCTTTTGGACAGCCACGTGACCTGGGCGGTCTGGGCGGTCATCCTGGTACTTATCGGCCCGCTTCCCATACTTTTTGGCGGAGCCTTCTTCAGCTCAATGTCCATTGCTTATAACCTCCCGAAAATTACCGGTTTATTGTTCAATTTTACCCTCTTGACCAGCATTACCTGGATATTCTTAAGCTGGGCTATTCTGCCTCCCAGGCCGAAGGGGATCAGCTGGTTTAAGAATATAATCCTGGTCCTGGAATGGGCTTTTGTGCCGTTTCTGATCATCGTCCTTGGTTCTATCCCGGCGCTGGATGCTCAAACCCGGCTAATGTTCGCCAGGTATATGGAATTTAATCCTACACTAAAAGGGAATAAAGTGTTATAATCAAAAAAATTGAGCTCCATATACCTGCGATTTCGTGGAGCGAAATAATGAGCCGCTTTCATCCAGGGCTCTTAAGCGGCGAATGTATAATTCGACAAGGGGGGAAGATGGAGATAAAAAAATTACTGCAGGAGATGGTAAACAGGGACGCCTCCGACCTTTTTTACAGGGCCGGCGGCACGCCGCGCCTTAGGGTTGACGGCAAGATCATCTCGGTAGATGACAAGCCTTTAACCGTAGAGGATGTAAAGCTTGCCATGGAGCAGCTGACCAATGAGAAGCAGCGCGAAGCCTTTAAAAACAAGCTGGATGTGGATTTTGCCATATACATAAAGGATCTCTCCCGTAGGTTCCGGGTGAGCATATTTATGCAGAGAAATTGGCCCTCTCTTGTTATCAGGAATGTGCGTAGTAATATCTCCAGCTTTGAAGACCTGAACCTCCCGGCCGATATATTACGAAAGCTTTCCATGGAGACCAGAGGTTTAGTGCTTTTGACCGGCAGTATGGGCAGCGGTAAATCCAGGACCCTGGCCAGCATGATCGAGCATATCAATAATAATGCCAAAAAACACATCTTGACCGCCGAAGAGCCGATCGAGTTTACTTTTGAAGACAAACTGTCAATTATCAACCAGCGGGAG
>SCRK01000099.1 GCA_004298075.1 bacterium
AAAATCACGGTCAGTGATTTTGAATTAAAGACTGCCGGGGTCAGCACCGAGACCGGGTCAGCTTTAAAGGATGCCTTTATCAGCAGCTTAAATAATACCCATCGTTTTCTGATAGTCAGCCAGCAGGAGGCCGACTTGGTTATCAGCGTGCAGGTCAATGAATTTGTGCCGGAGAGCTCAGGCGGTAAATCCGGTATGGGAGGAGGGGGTTCCTCCTCAAGCGATTTTATGGGAGGTTTATTAGGCCCTCCTTTAAGCAAGGCAAATATGCAATTGGGGCTGCGTATTATTGATCATGCCACCTCAAATGTCATAAGCAGCCGGGATATCCAGAGCCGGGCGGCGCAGAGTCCCGGGAAGAAGGTTAAGATCCCCCGCGGCATTGTTTTTAAGGCCGGGATCAGCGCTTATGCGGGCACTCCCATGGGAAAGGTAATCTACGATTGCCTGATCGAATCAACGCGCTATATCGCGCAGAATGTTCCGCTGGAGTATTACAAATATTAAGTAAGAGGGAGTTTAATATGGGAAAAAGAAAACGCAGAGGAAAACTCAACTGGCGCTCCAAGAAAGCCAATAAAGGCAGAAAGCCCTGTTTAGGTTAGATACCTGCCGGAGTTCCATAAAGAGAATCATCTTATACGGTCAACCGCCGCCTTTTTTGCTTTCTTGCCGGGTTAGAAATTAAACTTTGAATATCCATCATGAAAATAAAAGCATTGGCTTTGGTCTCCGGAGGCCTGGATAGCTTATTGGCAGCCCGGCTTGTTAAGGAGCAGGGCCTTGAGGTGATCGGCCTGCATTTTAAAATCCCTTTCTGTAAGCTGGATATAAGGAAGAGCCTTCCGGATATAGGCATAAAAATAATCGAGGTTGATTTAGGGGAAGAATTTCTTAAGCTTATCCAGGGCCCGCGTTACGGCTTCGGTTCGAATATGAACCCCTGCATAGACTGCAAGATCCTCATGTTCAGTAAAGCCAGGGAATGGATGGTTTCTCTCGGAGCGGGCTTTATTATCACCGGGGAGGTGCTTGGGCAGCGGCCGATGTCCCAGAATAAACAGGCCTTAAGTTTGATCAAGCGAGCCAGCGGCCTTGATGACCTTCTACTGCGTCCATTATCTGCCAGGCTCTTTGCCCCCACTTTACCGGAAAGGGAGGGTTGGGTGGACAGAGAAAAGCTCCTGGATTTTAACGGACGGCTGCGCAGGCCGCAAATGCGCTTAGCCGAAAGATTAGGGATAGTCGAATACGCTAATCCCGCCGGCGGGTGTTTATTGACCGACCCGTGTTTTTCCAGGAGATTAAAAGAGCTTCTTGCCCATCGGGAATTAAATCTTGAAAATCTTGAGCTGCTAAAGGTCGGCAGGCATTTCCGTATCGGAGAGGATCTAAGGCTAGCGGTGGGCAGGAATAAGGATGAGAATGAACTGCTTACGCGCTTAGCGGGCTCCGGCGATTATTTATTCCACCCGCAGGATGATCTGGCCGGCCCTTTTTCTTTAGCCAGGGGATCATTCACAGAGGATATGCTTGAGCTCTGCTCCAGGATAACCTGCGCCTATTCGGACACTGCCGGAGCCGGTGAGGTTGATATATTTTACAGGCATCTTCCCGGGGAAGAAGAGAAGGCTCGCAGGACCCCATGTGTGCCTAAAAACGATTTTGCGCATTTATTAATATGAAAAAAGCCCTGCTCTGCACTTCTTTAGAAGATAAGAAAGTAGATTGTTTCCTTTGCGCCCATAAATGCAGGATCCAGGAGGGTAAATTCGGTTTCTGCGGAGTAAGGCAGAATATCAAAGGCGTCTTATACTCGCGTAATTACGGCAAGATCGTCGCTGCCGACATTGACCCGGTTGAGAAAAAGCCCCTGTATCATTTTCTCCCCGGCTCAACCGCTTTTTCCATAGCCTGCGCCGGATGCAACTTCCGCTGCGGGTTCTGCCAGAATTGGCAGATTTCCCAGCTTGACTTTATTGATCGGGAGCCGGGAGAAGATTCCACCCCCGATAAAATTGTCAAGCTGGCGAAGGAGAGCGGCTGCAGGAGCATAGCCTATACCTATACCGAGCCGACGATCTATTTTGAGTTTGCCCTGGAGACCTGCCGGTTAGCCAAAGAGCAGTCCTTGCGCAATATCTTTGTTACTAACGGTTATATGACTTCCCAGGCTATCTCCATGCTCAAACCGTATCTGGATGCGGCAAACGTAGATTTGAAGTTTTTTAAGGACAGCTCTTATAAGAGGGTCTGCTCCGCCCATCTTGCTCCGGTCCTTGAATCTATCCGTTTGTTGAAGGATGCGGGGGTCTGGATAGAGATCACGACCCTGGTGATCCCCGGTGAAAACGACACTCCTGATGAGCTTTCCGGTATCGCCGATTTTATCGCTTCGGTAGGCAAGGATATTCCCTGGCATATTTCCCGTTTCTACCCGGCTTACAAGTTCGACCATTATGACAGCACCCCTGAAAATACTCTCAAGCTAGCTTATGATCTGGGCAAAGATGCTGGATTGCATCATGTTTACGCGGGGAATGTTTACGGTTGGGGCCAGGATACTTTTTGCGCCTCATGTAAAAAAACGCTGATCAAGAGGGAAGGGTTTGGAATAACCCAGCTGCATGTCGCAGAAGGCAGGTGTGTCTTTTGTCAGGCACAGCTAGCCGGGATTTTTGATATTGACAGCTAACGGGCTTAGGGGTAAAATATCCGTAGTTTTAGAGAGCCTTATTGACACTATCCCCCCTATAAGGAAATAGGGGTTATTTTTTTATGCCCGATCAGATGACCGATAAAAACAGCCAGTTCGATCCTAAAAAGTGCGTCATCTTCTTTGATTTTGACAATACCATCGCCACCTGCGATGTTTTTGACAATATGCTTTTGCTTTTTTCGCGGGATGACCGCTGGGTAGAGCTGGAGAAAAGGTGGAGGAGCGGCAGGATCGGCTCAAAGACCTGCCTGGAAGGCCAGCTTAGGGGGATGGATCTAAATAAGCGCTCCTTAGATGCCTACCTGCCTAAGATAAAACTTGACCCTTATTTTAAAGAACTCTACAGTTTCCTGCGGCATAAGAAAATAAAAACCGTGATCTTGAGCGACAACTTTGATTATATACTTAACCGGGTTTTAAAGGCTAACGGTATAAAAAACCCGAAGGTTTTCGCCAATAAGCTAAGCTTTCCCCGGAATAAGGTAATTACGGATTATCCTTTTAAGAACAAGGATTGCCAGATCTGCGCGCATTGCAAGACAAAAAACCTTTTGGCAGAGTCGCCGAAAGGTTCTATAATATTTTATGTCGGCGACGGCGCTTCGGATGTCTGCCCGGCCAAATATGCCAATGTGGTTTTTGCCAAGGACAGCCTGTTGAGGCACTTTAAAGACAGCAAACTGGATTACATTGGTTTCCATAATCTCAAAGACGTATTCATCTGCTTAAAAAGGAAGGTAAAATGAGCCCGAAACAATTAACCAAAACAGTTAGTAACCGGCAGGATCCCAACCGTGACAAACTTCTGGATTTAGAGGCCAAATATTGTTCATGGGGGGATACCGTGCATTATGCGGAGAAGCTCGATATATTTAAATCCTGCGAGGGCAGCTATCTTTATGACCAGGAAGGGACTGAATACCTGGACCTGCAGATGTGGTATTCGGCGGCTAATTTCGGTTACAAGAATAAGCGCCTGAATACCGCGTTAAAGAACCAGATCGATAAATTACCGCAGCTTGCCTGTCAGTATTTGCATGAAGAGAAGATCTATCTTGCCGCAAAACTGGCGCAAAAAAATGAACGTACCTTTGAAGAAAAAGGAAGGATACATTTTAATGTCGGAGGCTCAAGCGCTTTGGAGGATTCGCTGAAATTGGTGCGCAATCATTCCGGCAGGAGCCTGGTCTTTGCCTTTATGGGCGGTTATCACGGCAGGACATTAGGTGCCTCGGCGATCACTTCAAGTTTCAGGTACAGGGAGCGTTTCGGCCATTTCGGGGACAGGGCGATGTTCGTGCCTTACCCGTACTGCTTCAGGTGCCCTTATGACAAAAAAAGGGATTTTTGCGATCTATATTGCCTGAAGCAATTTGAGAGGCTTTTTGAGACCGAATACCATTCGGTAGTGAACAAAAAGAATAACAAATGCGAATTCGCCGCTTTCTACGTTGAGGCGATCCAGGGGACGGGCGGCTATATCATACCTCCCGAGGATTATTTTTCGGGATTAAAAGAGATATTGGACCGCTACGGCATCCTCTTTGTCGATGATGAGATACAGATGGGGTTTTTCCGCACGGGAAAGTTCTGGGCGATCGAGCATTTTAATATTACTCCCGATATCATCGTTTTCGGCAAGGCCCTGACCAACGGATTAAATCCCATTTCAGGCGTCTGGGCCAAGGAGAAGCTTATCTCGCCGGATGTTTTCCCGCCGGGGTCAACCCACGCGACATTTTCATCCAACCCCCTGGGCACAGCCGTAGGCCTTGAGGTGATGAAGTTGATCGAGGAATCCGATTTTTCTACTTCCGTATCCAGGAAGGGCAGGTATTTTGTTTCGCAGCTTAAGAAACTGCAGAAGAAATACCCGCAGATCGGCGATGTTGATGGGATCGGCCTGGCTTTGAGGATGGAGATATGCCAGAAGGACGGTTATACCCCGAATAAAGAACTGACCGACAAGATCGTAAACTTAGGGTTAAGCGGCTCTTTGAGCAGCCGCGGTAAACGGCGCGGCCTGATCCTGGATGTCGGCGGTTATTATAAGAATGTTTTTACCATCGCGCCGTCATTCTATATTACCGAGGAAGAGATTGACCTGGGGGTCGATCTCCTGGAGGAGGCCCTAGTTAAAGCGCTTAAGAAACCTTAATGCTGGATAAGCGCATTCGCGTATTAAATTTCGATAACAGTATTATCCGCCAGACCCGTCTCCTTTCGCAGTATCAATCCGAGATCATCGATTTTAGCAGCCTTGCCTCTTCCGCCAGGCTTTATATGACAGGGGCCCTGCGTAAAAGAATAGCGGCTAGTCTTTCTCCCTCCGGGAGGAATCATCCTACCTTTTTGGGTTCAGGGGATTTTCACCATATAAGCGAAGTATTGACCGGATCAATTGAGGAGCCTTTCTGTTTGGTCGTCTTTGATTCTCACCCGGATTGGGACATCCTTCCTCCGCGCTTTGGCTGCGGCTCATGGGTAAGCCGGGCAGCGGAAAATAAGAATATCTTGAAGATCCTGCTTTTAGGCACAGGTTCCGGAGATCTGTCTTCGGCAGCGTTAGCGACAGGTAACCTCGGCGCCTTACGGGACAACCGCCTGGAGATCTATCCATACAGCCGTAAATGCAGCCGTATTTTCTTTAGGCGCCTGCCGGTAAATGATTCGGCTGCTGCCAGGAAGGGCCTGTATTCGGATAAAATCTCCTGGCATACTTTAGAAAATGAGGAGTTGAGTGGATTCACTTTGAAATTGGTCAGGCGCTTCCCCGTTCAGAAGGTTTATATTTCCATAGATAAGGATTGCCTCAATAATAAATTCGCGCTTACTAACTGGGAGGAGGGGTGCCTGCGGTTAGATCAGCTTTTAGCTATACTGAAGATCATGCGGGAGAATCTGGACATAATCGGCCTGGATATAACGGGGGATTATTCTGTTCCTGAGATCTCCGGCAGGATCAAGGCGGTTATCTCCGGGATCGACCATCCCAGGGTGTTTAGCGCCCAAGGTTGCCCTGATGATTTAATTCTCCGGGTCAATGAGGAGACTAATCTGAATATCCTGGGGGAAGTATTTTCTTAACTTCTGTATCTTTCAAAAAAGGCAACGGTTTGCTCGGCAACCTTGTCCCTCTCCTGATCCGCGGTGATAATGTGGTAAGAGTTCTCCAGGAATATGATCTTCTTGTCCTTTGAGCCGATATTCTCGTAAATATAATTGGAATTTCTCGGGCTGGTTACATCATCATCCCTTGCCTGCAGCAACTGTATAGGTGTCCGGACAGCTTTAAGCACAGAGATCACTTTCTTTGCCAAAAGGTAATTTTGATACATGCAGGAAACAGGGATTACCGGATATCCGTAAAGGTGGACCTTGCTGTAGTCAAAAAGTTTGGCGTCTTTGTAGAAACTTTCCACTTTAGAGCGCAGGCGTTCATTCTTCAATCCATAGGGGTACTCCTCTTTAAAATAGAACCAATATTTAAGGGGGGTCCTGTAAATTAAAGGCAGTAACACCCTGGATTTGGGATTGCCCCAGCCGTCATAAAAGAGGGTGGGGGAGAAACAGTTTAAGGCTTTTACTTTTGCGGGGAATTCGTGCGCCAGCAATATCCCGATCAACGCGCCGAAGGAAAGCCCTGCCACAAAGATATTCTCGTAATCATCGGCATATTTAACGAATTCACCGCGTATAGAATTATAAAGTTCCTGCCAGCTGGTCCTTTTAAGTTTCGAGATGGATTTGTTATGGTTAAGCATCAGGGGGCTGGCCACGGAAAACCCCTGCTTATTTAACCGTTGGGCAATGGAACCCATCTCTTTTGCCGTGCCGGTAAGCCCGTGAATTAGAAAGCAGAGGTTTTTATTCCCGGGCATAAAAAAGCCGCTATCGGGTATATCGGTGATGGCGCGTTTGTCTTCTTTGAATGAAAAGATTATCATGTTTTCCTTTATATTCTCTTAAGCTTATCGGTTATATTTCTCAAGTCAGGTTCTTTTAAGAAGCTACTGGTGCTTAAGGTCACCGTTTTTTCTGCCAGAGCCCGGGCATGTGCCAACTGCGCCTGTGGAATAATATCTTTTAAGTAAACGTAATCCGAAATCGCCTGCAGGTATATTTGAGATACTCCTAACCCGGAATCTCTAAAAGCGGCCAAGCAGGAGCCCCTTTTTCGCTTATCTTCAAAAATGAGCGTAAGGTATGGGTAGCTTGCCTTTGCCTGCGCCGGCTCGATAACCGCCCTGACCCCGGCCAGGCCCTTGAGATGCTCCAAATAAATACCCGCGAGGCTCCTTTGTTTTTCGATCTCCAGATTCAGACGGGAGAAATTAAGATGGCCTATATATTCCCTGAAAGCAGAAACCTTATGCACGGGGAAATCAGAGGTAAAATATTCTCCCATTGCCCTTACCGGGTTATTGCGCAGCTGCCAGAATATCTGCGGGGCCCTAAAGACAAGCCAGAATAATCCCGGGCGATAGAATATACTGTATCCAAACAATTCAACTATCTTTAAAAACTCGGATAGGATATTGCCGGGCATGATTTCTTCGGCAGTATCAGTTAATAGATCGGCAAATTCCGGCCGGGTAGTTATTGCCAGCCCGCCTTCATATATAGTCAGACCTTTGCCGCGGCAGAGGCTGAAGAAAGAAAAATCTCCAAAGGAGCCTGTTTTCTTATTCTTATATTCCGCGCCCAAGCTCTGCGCGCAATCTTCAATAATGAACGTTCCTTTTCCCTGCGCGCTTTCTTTAATCGCCTCCATATCCAGGGGGATCCCGGCCAGGTGCACGGCAAGTATAGCCAGGATATCTTTATCTTCGGAGCAGATGCCCCGGAGCATATCCATATCATAATCAAAATTATCCCGGTTTATGTCGCAGGGCTTTATATTAAGCCCCGCTCTTTTTATTGCCAGAGGGATAAGCGGGCAGATAAAGGCCGGTATGATCACGGTTTTTCTGCCGGAAAGTTTCTTTATGCTTTCCAGGATCAAGTAAAAGCCGGAAGTCCCCGAGCAGGTAAGCACTGCGCAAGGCACGCCCAGGTATTTTTTAAAATCTTCCTCCAGTAACCCTTTGGGGTGTTTTTTGAATAAGGAGGGGAGCAAGCTTTTGATCGTAAGCGGCCAACCTGCGGTTGGCGGGATTTCTCTTATGAGGCCCAAGTTTTATTTCCTTTTCTGTATGTATTTACCTATTTTATGCTAAAATACTCGGAAATTCAAGCTAACTCTATATGAATAAGATCACTTGCAAGATTTATGATAATATTGACAGGATAGCCGAAAAGGAGTGGGATGCTGTTTTCGGGGATATCCCGGAGAGCTACCCTTTTTATAAGACCCTGGAAAACTCCGAACTTAACGAGTTTGTTTTTTATTATCTGGTTATTTATCGTGACGACGAGGCTGTTCTTATCGCCCCATTGTTCAGCATGGATTTTAACCTGGATATCGCGGTGGAGGGTAAGCTTTGCGGGGTTATTAAACTGATACGCAGGGTTTTGCCGCGTTTCCTGATCTCTAAAACTTTATTTTGCGGCTCACCTTTCGCGGAATGCGGGGTTCTTGGGATCCGGCAGGATTTTAAAGGCAGCCTTGAGCTTATCCCGCTGCTTGCGCGCCAACTCAAGGATTTAGCTGTCAAACTTAACGCCCCGTTAATAATCTTTAAAGATTTCCCGCAAGAAAGAACAGCCCTCCTGGATGTTTTACTGCGGCAGGGGTTTTCCAGGACAAAGAGCTTCCCAGCCGTGCTTGTGGATGTGAATTTCAGATCTTTTGAAGAATATCTGAAAAGCTTAGGCAGCTCTACCCGGAAGAATTT
>SCRK01000100.1 GCA_004298075.1 bacterium
TGGTGGCAACGATCTTCTTGGTCAGGTTCTGGTGTTCATCCTGTTCAAGTATGGTTATTCCCTCCATGGTTTTGGTGGCCAGGGAGAATTTATTGATGAAGAAGAGCCTGTTCTTAAGGCCGTACATAGACAGGTTAATGAGCGTTTCGTCTTTTTTTAATTTGCTTTTCTTGGCCCCCTCATCCATCTGGGCCTTGATCTTCTGGTTCTCGGCTAAAGCCCTTGGGACAAAACTGTCATTTACCCAGAAGACCAGCATGCTGATGAATAACCCGAAGATCAACGCGTTCCTGCAGATATCAAATATGCTCATCCCGCTTGAACGCATGGCGATTATTTCATTGTTATGGTTAAGCTTCCCGAATGTGTAAACCGCGCTTAAGAGGCAGGCAAAGGGGGAAACCTGCACGAACATTACCGGAAGATAAGACAGGTAATAGCGGATCAGGAGAGCCAGGTTGACCTGTTGTTTTAGTATATCCTCCAGGTTGGTAAGCAGGTCAATAATGACATAAAGGAAGAGAAAAACGAAAATACAGGAGAGGAATATGCTGATGACGGACTTCAGGATATAGCGGTCTAGGATGCGCATAGTTTATACATTAAATATGAGCCGACGGAGCCGAATATGATGTTCGGCAGCCAAAGGGCAAGAGCCGGAGGCAGGTGTCCTTCGATAGCCAGGGCTTCGCAGCCGATAAATAAAGGATAGTAGACGACGATGATCAGCACGGCAATGCCGATGTTGATGGACTTCTCGCGCCTGCGCGTAATGATGCCCAGGGATGAGCCCAGGAGCATGAAGACAAAACATGAGAAGGCCAAAGCTAATTTTTCATGGATCTCCGTTATCAGGGGGGCCGGGTTTATCCCCTCGCTTTTAAGTTTTTTCGCCTCTTGCTTCAGCTCATGGATAGTCATTTCCTTAAATTTCTTTTCCAATACCTTATCCTGCATCTGGGCCATATCCAGGTTCATGAAGTAGGTGCGGAAGTTAAGCTTATAGAAGCTGGTGGGGTTTTCCGGGTCAGGCTCATCGCTGGTCCCATCGATAAGCTTAAGCTTGATGGTATTCTGCTCCGGCATGGCGATGAACTCGCCGGCTTTGGCTACGATGGTGCGCGTGGGCTTATCTTCACCCTGGGGCTCATAGATGCGGATGTTGTTAAGCCGGTTTTTTTTCTGGTCAACATGGTAGATGAAGAGTATATACCTCTGAAAGGAGTTGATGAATACCCCCTCCTCAAATGCCGCGGTAGGGTTCTTAAACCCCATCTCTTTTAATGTCTTGCGATAGGCAAAATGCGCGTAGGAGGCGGCCCGGTCATTAAAAATAGCCAGCGCCAGGCTGAGTATAAGGCCGATGACCAGGAGCGGCTGGAGCAGCCTGAAGAGGCTTACCCCGCTTGAGCGTATGGCGATTATTTCATTATCGCTGGAGAATCTTCCCAAAGCAAGGAGCACGGCGATCAGGACGGATATGGGCAGGGTGTAGGTAACGATGTAGGGCATAAGGTAGATAAGCAGCTGTATAACGCTGAAAATATCCACCCCTTTGTTGATCACCATGTCCGCGATGCGTTTTAAGTTACCGATGAGGACCATGACAAAAGTTAAAACTCCCAGGGCAAGAAGCAGAGGGCTGAGGAACTCTTTCAAAATATAATTGCGCAGTATCTTCATAATTAGCTTGCCAGGGTCAGGAGGATTATTCTCCTTGCCCCGGATCCCTTTAAGCTTTCGGCTGCCTGGTTGGCGGTAGCCCCGGTAGTCAAAACATCGTCGACCAGCAGCAGGTCTTTCTCCTTGACCAGCTCAGGCCTGATCACGCGAAACCCGTTTTTCACGTTAAGCAGCCTTTCTTCAGGGCCCAGCTCGGCCTGGGTTTTAGTTGCCTTAGGCCGCATCAATACCCGCGGCAAGACCATTTTATTGAACTCTCTGGCTATATGATCGCTTAGTATTTCCGCCTGGTTAAATTCCCTCTCCCGCAGCCTGCTCTTATGCAGCGGAATGGGAATAATATAATCCATATCCGCCAGGGGCAGGTTATATTCTTTGATAAAGTCGTTCATGATATCCCCCAAACTCTCTCCCAGGTAATCATCCCCGGTATATTTAAAATCACGGATCAGCTTCTTTATCGCGCCGCTGTATTTACAAGGGCTAAAAGCCCGGTCAAAATTGAATTTTACCTTAAGGCAAACGGGGCAGATATTTTTTTCTGCCTTAGTGCCTTCCAGGTGCCTGCCGCAGGAAACGCAAAAAGGAGGCAGGTTCATTTCCAGCTTATCTCCGCATGAGGGGCAGATGAATTTCCGCGGTTTTCCCGAGGGCATTTTCTCCCCGCAAGCAGCGCAGCAATTGGGATAGATCAGCTCCTTTAAACCTTTAGCCAGCCGGCGCAACATAAAGATATGATAACAATGAAATTTAGCTTTGTCAAAGTAATTGACATCGGAGGCTGCCGAGAGTAAAATAATTCACTATGGAAAAAGAAAGCAAGCTGGAATTAAAGAAGAAATTGTTCGATCTCTTGAATAAAGAGGCCTTAAAAAGAGGCAGCTTTACCCTCTCCTCCGGAAAACAGAGCGGCTATTATCTCGACGGGCGGGTGATCACCCTTTCTCCGCAGGGCGCTTACCTGGCGGCCAGTATAATATTGGATATGATCAGCAGCCGCAACCTGGACGCGGCCGGAGGCCCGACCCTGGGCGCAGACCCGATCGTAGGCGCCTTGGCAGCGTTAAGTTACCTGAATAACCGGCCGATCAA
>SCRK01000101.1 GCA_004298075.1 bacterium
GCGTGCATATCCCCCGGCAGAAACCCCAGGGATTCTCCCGCTTCTATGGCAGGCCGGGTCAGGATGATGCGCCGGGCTTCCTGTTTTTTCAATGCTTCTACCGCGCAGGCCATTGCCAGGTAGGTTTTACCTGTGCCTGCCGGACCGATGCCAAAGACAATATCGTGTTTTTTGATCGCCTCCACATATTCCCTCTGGCCGGTGGTTTTCGGGCCGATCTGCTTTCCCAGGGAGCCGCGCATGATACCGGTATCCAAGGTATCGATGCGCCGGTGCTTTTCTCCCCTTTTTAGATTGGAGATCAAATAAGAGAGGTCGCTCTTGTCTATTTCTTCGCTGCCTCCGCGCAAGGCCTCAAGCAGGTATTCTACCAGCTGGCCCGCGTTTTTGATATTGCCGGCTGTCCCGCTTATTTTCAAGTGGTCCCCGCGTAGCGTCAGCTTGACCTTAAACTGCTGCTCAATATCTTTAATATTGGCGTCATTGGCTCCAAAGAGCCCTTGCGCCTCTTTTTGGGATTGCAGCTTAATGATCTTATCCATGAAGTCTTATTTAAGGTTTTCTTTCGGCTCTGCCATGGTTTGTGGCTGGGTTTTCAGTTCCGGGCTAGAAGGTATTTTTAGAGTTTGTCCGGGGTAGAGTTTGTCCGGGCCGCGTAAAATATCTTTGTTTGCTTGATAAATCTTTGTCCAGTTTTTAGTCGTGCCATAGAATTTCTTGGAGATCTTCTGCAGCGTATCGTTTTTACCCACGGTGTATGTCTCAAAGCTCTGATTTGCGCTTTCAGGTTGAATTTGAGTTTCCTGGGCCATTGCCGGTTCTTCCGCGGGAGCTGCCAGCGGAGTAGTTGAGATGCATCTTGCCGGTAATTTTTTAGCAAATCCAAGTTCTACTTCAACAACCCTGACGGTGCGGGTAGGTTTCCTTTCGCCGGCTTCCGGAGGGGTTCCCATGAGATAGCCGCGGTTGCCTGCTGAAGGCGTAAGGTCCTGGTCGATCCTGTCGCGGGTCAGACTATAGGTCCTGGCTACGCAGCCTGACAGGGCTAAGCTTAAGGTTAATAAAGAAATTCCGGCCAATTTGGATCCGTTCATTTTACTTTCCTCCTTTAATAGTTATACCTAATTCTTTTAATTGTTCTTTTTCCACGTCTGAAGGCGCCGAAGTTAACGGGCAGAAGGCGGCGGAAGTTTTTGGGAAGGTGATCACCTCGCGGATACTTGATTCTCCGGAAAGTATGGCTAAGAGCCTGTCCAACCCAAAAGCTACGCCGGCGTGCGGGGGTGCTCCGAACTGAAATGCCTCAAGGAGAAAACCGAAACGCCTGCGCGCTTCCTCCTTTTCGATCCCGATGATATTAAAGACCTTTTCCTGCAGCTCCTGGCGGTGTATCCTTACCGAACCGCTTCCTAATTCCATGCCGTTTAAAACCAGGTCATAGGAACGGGATTTTACTTTATCCGGGGCCTTCTCCAAATTTTGGAGATCGTTTTCGGCAGGCGCGGTAAAAGGGTGATGTTCGCTTTCCCAGCGTTTCTCTTCGGCATTGAACTTGAAAAGCGGGAAATCCACTACCCAGCAGAAGGCAAAATCATTCTTTAGCTCTGCGCGCAGATCCGGCTTATCCGAGCCGTATTTTTGCATGGCTTCCGGATAGCTTACGCGCTTAAAGGGGATTTGGATCTCTATATTTTTTAACTCTTTCATGATCAATTTCATTAACCCTTCGGTTAAGGAGAAGATATCCTCTTCGTTGACAAAAGACATTTCAATATCCAACTGGGTAAACTCCGGCTGGCGGTCGGCGCGCAGGTCTTCGTCGCGGAAACATTTGGCGATCTGATAATATTTTTCTATACCGCTTACCATAAGGATCTGCTTGAATAATTGCGGGGACTGGGGTAAGGCATAGAACTGGCCGATGTTTAAGCGCGAGGGAACCAGGTAATCCCGAGCTCCTTCAGGGGTGGATTTGGTTAGTATGGGAGTTTCGCATTCAATAAAATCAAGTTTGCCTAAATAGCCGCGGATAATTTTATAAAGGTTGCTCCTCAGAACAAGGTTGTTAAAAACCTTACTCCTTCTCAAGTCAAGGTAGCGGTATTTAAGCCGCATCTCTTCGGTTATTTGAGCGGCCTCTTCAATTTCAAATGGCGGGGTGAGGCTGGGGTTTAATATCTCCAGCTCCTTTGCCAGTATTTCTATCTCTCCGGTTTGCAGTTTGGCGTTGATCGTTCCGCCGGGGCGCTTATTTACTACCCCGGTCAATTTAATTACGAATTCGCTGCGCAGATCCTGCGCTAACTTATAGGCCTCCCCCGATTCTTTGGGGATAAAGACGACCTGGGTAAATCCGTAACGGTCGCGTATATCAATGAAGATCAGCTTGCCGTGGTCCCTGCGCCTGGCAACCCAGCCGCAAAGAGTGACCGTTTTCCCGGCATCCGCGCTGTTAAGCTGGCCGCAGGTATGCGTCCTTAACATTTTAACTCTCCAATTAGATTTTGCAAGGCTGCCTCTTTTTGCTCTCCTGTTGACATATCTTTAAGCGTAATAATATTCTTCTTCAGTTCATCATCTCCCAGAATAAGCACGTATTTGGCATTGGCGTCATTAGCGCTGCGCATTGCCCCTTTCAGGGATTTATTCAGAAAATCCGTGTCGCAGGGTATGCCGGATTGCCGCAGTTCATTTAATATTTTCAGTCCCGCGTTTTTTGCCGCTTCACCCAGGGTAATCAGATATACCAGGTTATTTTGAGCATTTTTATCCGCTATCTTGGAAACTAAGAGCAGCCTTTCCACTCCAAAGGCAAAACCGATCGCCCCCATGTCCGGGCCACCCAGCTCTTTTACCAGGTTATTGTAACGGCCACCGGCTCCGATAGCGTCTTGAGCGCCCAGCTGCGCGTGGGAGATCTCAAACACCGTGCGGTTATAATAATCCAGCCCCCGTACAAGATATGGCTCAACCTGAAATGATATACCCAGGTTTTTTAAGCCGTTTTTTACTTTTTCAAAATGCTCCCGGCATTCCGGGCAAAGATGCGACTCATTAAGCTTGAGGCTTTGGACGATCTTTCGGCAGGTTTCATTCTTGCAATCCAGCACCCTTAA
>SCRK01000102.1 GCA_004298075.1 bacterium
CCCGAAGCAGGAGATCGAACTGAATAAAAAGATCAGGCGGGGTGATGAGATGGCGCGCAAGGATATGATCCGCGCGAATCTGCGCCTGGTGATCAATATCGCCAAAAGATACATGCACCTAGGGATACCTTTCCTTGACCTGATAGAGGAGGGTAACCTTGGGTTAATGAAGGCGGTTGAGAAATTCGACCACCGCAAGGGTTTTCGTTTTTCAACCTACGCTGCCTGGTGGATCAAGCAGGGGATCACCCGCTCGATCAGCGAACAGGGAAAGATGATCCGGGTTCCTGTTTACATGAATGACCTGATCGCCAAATGGAAAAAGAACAAGGAGCGTTTAAGCCAGAAATTAAAACGCATTCCTTCCGACGCTGATATCGCCAAAAAATTAAAGCTTTCCCCCGATAAGGTGGAACAGATAAACTTCTGGATGTCCACCACCACCTCATCGCTGGAGGCGCCCATCGGCGAAGACAGCGATAACCAGGTCTCGGACCTGGTGGAGGATCAAAACGCCGTATCTCCGGACGCCGAGATTGAACACCTGCTTGACCGGGAGAGGATAGATAATCTCCTGGAGGTCATGTCGGAAAGGGAAAGGGAGATACTGGACATGCGCTTTGGCCTGAACAAAACAAAACCACAGACACTGGCAGAGGTTGCCGAAAAACTGGGGATTTCACGGGAGAGGGTCCGCCAGATAGAAGAGGCGGCTTTAAGAAAATTGAAAAAATTTGTCGTCGGCCAGGAGAAAGAAATATGACCCCAAAAATGACAACCATTAAGAATGACCGGTTTTTGGAGCAATCCATAAGGAATATCCCTGATTTTCCCAAGCCGGGGATACTTTTCCGCGATGTGACTACCTTGATCCAGAATAAAGCGGCCTTTAAAAAATCCATTGACCTCCTCGTCAAAAAATACAAAAAGATGAAGATCGACAAGGTCGTGGGAGTGGAAGCCCGGGGTTTTATCTTTGGAGCGGCGGTAGCGCATAAGATCGGCGCCGGATTCGTCCCGGTGCGCAAAAAAGGCAAGCTGCCCCACAAGACTATCTGTGCCACCTACCAATTAGAGTACGGAACAGACACTCTGGAGATACATAAAGACGCCATTACCCCGGGTGAAAAAGTCCTGATCATTGATGACCTTTTGGCTACCGGCGGGACGGTAAAGGCAGTGGTCGGCTTAATAAAAGAGCTGGGCGGCAAAATCCAGGGGATAGGATTTGTCATTGAGTTGGTGGACCTTGGCGGCAAGGAGAAACTAAAAGGTTACCCCATATATTCTTTGGTCAGGTTTGAAGGAGAGTAAATCTGCCCCTGTAGCTCATAAGGATAGAGCAGCAGTTTCCTAAACTGCGTGCGGCAGGTTCGATTCCTGCCAGGGGCACTAAATTAAAATGTATAATTTACACGCGCACACATTCTTAAGCGACGGCGAGCTTCTACCCTCAGAGGTAGCGGTGCGCTATCAGGATAAGGGTTATAAGGTGATCGCCATAACCGACCACGCGGACTACAGCAATATCAAACAGGCCGCCAAAGCTATAGTAGAGTTCTGCCGGCGCTGGCCGAAAAATTCAGGGATAAAAATCCTGCCCGGAATCGAATTGACCCATCTGCCCCCGGAGCAGTTCAAGCCGCTTGCGTCATTGGCCAGAAAAGAAGGGATCAAGATCATCATTGCCCACGGCGAAACCCCGGTTGAACCGGTGGCAAAAGACACTAACCGCTTGGCCCTTTTGGCGGATATAGATATATTGGCCCATCCGGGATTGATCTCCGATAAAGATACGCAACTGGCCAAAGAACGCGGGATATTCCTGGAGGTCACCAGCAGGCGCGGCCACAGGGAAACTAACGCCCACGTAATAGAACAAGCCAGAAAATTCGGGGCAAGATTGATTTTAAATAATGACAGCCATGCCCCCGAAGACATAATCAGCCCCGCTGAACTAATAAAGGTAGGCCTGGACTTTGGATTGACCCCAAACGAAATAGATAAAATTTACAGGGACGTAGAAGAATTCCTGGTTAAAAAGGAGGGAAGATGAAACTTTTCAGGAAACTATTATTGCTATCTGCTGCCGGTTGCTTACTGGCTGCCGCCCTTACCGGCTGCTCCACCATTTCAGATAATAAAACAACCACTAATCCCAACCTTCTTGAACCGCAGGCAATTTTAAAATTTAACGATATCCCGGTCCCTGTAGGCTTAAAGAACCTGCCCAGCCAGTCATATTCTTTTGAAAGCTCGGGGGTGCGCGTAGGCGTTTTAAAATACCAGGGTAAAAATAACCCTGACCAGGTAGTCAATTTTTATAAAGAACAGATGCCCATGTACAACTGGAACCTGGTAAATATCGTGGAATACGGCCAGCGGCTTTTGAACTTTGAGCGGGATAATGAAACCTGCATAATTACCATGGAGCCAAAAGGGAGCGCTATCATTTTAACCATCTCCCTGGGCCCAAAATCGCAAAGCGCGCCTAAAAAGACCAGGTCTCCGGTCAAATAAAAAAACTCTTGACAAGCAAAGAGTTACGTGTAAAATACTTTTAAGTAAACCGAAATCATCCAGGTAATAAGATTATTGGCCTGGTTATACATATATCCATATCACAGTTAACAAAAAAAGGAGGAAACGAAATGAGTAAACGCTTAATAGCAGTATTAGCGCTTGCTTTGGTAGCCGGGTTGGCATTTGCGCCCGCCTACGCCGAAGTGCAGAATGTGAAAGTAAGTGGGGACATCACGGCAACTGG
>SCRK01000103.1 GCA_004298075.1 bacterium
GCGCTTGAGGCAGAAGATATATTCGTCAACGTCGCAGGAGGCATAAAGATCGAGGACCCGGCAGCAGACCTGGCGGTCTGCGCGGTGATCGCTTCAAGTTTCCGGGAGCAGGTGGTTATGCCGCAGGCTGTGGTTCTAGGGGAGGTTGGGCTTTCGGGTGAGATCAGGAGCATTTCCCAGGTACTTACTCGCATAAATGAAGCGCAGAAGCTTGGGTTTAAACACTGCATATTGCCTAAGAACAGCTGCAGGAATTTAAAAACCGGTAATTCTGATATGGAGATAATCGGGGTATCCACTCTGAAGGAAGCCCTGGATATTATTTTAGGCCAGGCAATAAAGAAATAGGGGGAAAAATGAATTTATTATTAGTGAGGCTTGTATTCATTCTAGGCAGTATGTTCATTGGTTTCCAGGCTTTGGCAGCAAACGGCTCAGGTTTAACAGGCATGTTCATCGGGCTTTTCGTCGCGCTGGTATTGATCATTTTAGAGGCGGGGCTGCGTAAGGTTTCGGTAAAGGGTTTATCCAGCGCGGTATTTGGCCTGATCTTAGGTTTGATCATGGCTAAGCTCGTGGGAGACGCCTTTAGCCTTCTTGCCATTGACCCTGCCAGCCTTTCCAGGATCCGGGTAGGACTGACCCTGGCTTTTTGTTACCTGGGGATGGTCATAGCCCTGCGCGGCAAGGATGAGTTTAATATCATCATTCCTTACGTGCGGCTACGCAGGCAGGACCAGGCAGGGGATGTGGTCCTTCTGGATACCAGCGTGATCATCGACGGCAGGATAGTGGATATCTGTAAGACCAGGTTCCTGGGGGGTAAAGTGATCATCCCCAAATTCGTGCTCCGGGAACTCCAGCAGATCGCCGACTCTACCGACCCGATCAAGCGCCAAAGAGGCAGAAGAGGTTTAGAAATACTCAATACCATCCAGAAGGAACCTGGGATGGATATATCCATACATGAGCAGGATTTTTCGGAGACCACGGAAGTTGACGCGAAATTAGTTATGTTAGCAAAGTTGCTTGATGCCAAGATCCTGACCGTGGATTTTAACTTAAACCGGGTGGCCAGCATCCAGGGGATCAAGGTCTTAAATATCAATGAACTGGCCAACGCGTTAAAGCCGGTAGTTTTTCCCGGGGAACAGATGCACATCAAGTTGATCAAAGAAGGGAAAGAACATAATCAGGCGATCGGCTACCTTGATGACGGCACGATGGTTGTGGTTGAAGACGCGCGCCGGCTCATCGGTCAGGATGTGCAGGTAGCGGTTACCTCGGTTTTACAAACCCAGGCCGGCAGGATGATCTTTACCAAACTTGAGAAGTAATATTATGGTCAGTGCTATACTTTTGGCTGCCGGGCGCGGCAGGCGGCTTAATTCTTACGTATGCAAGCCGTTAGTAAAGGTAGGCGCAAGGCCGCTCGTATTTTATTCGCTGCGTACTTTAAACGCGCATCCGGCGATAGCCGAGATCGTCGTGGTAGTCAACCGGGCCAACCGCAAGGCGATAGCGGATATTGTAAGCAAACATTCTTTCGGGAAGGTAAAAGCCTTGGTTCTGGGGGGCCTGCGCAGGCAGGATTCGGTGTATAACGGCCTGCGAGCTGTCGAGGGGAAGAGCAAATTGGTTTTGATCCATGATTCTGCCCGGCCCTTTGTGGATCCTAGAAGCGTCACAAAAGTCATCCGGGAGGCTGGGATTTACGGCGCTGCAATATTGGCTGTAAAGCCCAGGGCTACCATTAAATCTTCTTGTCCGGACAACACTGTTGCTCAAACGTTCGACCGGGACAAACTCTGGGAGATCCAGACTCCCCAGGTTTTCAAAAAAGAAATTATCCTTGAGGCATTTAAGAAATATTCGCGTGAGCCGGTGACTGATGATGCCTCTTTGGTTGAGAGGTTAGGCAAAAGGGTAAAGATCGTTGAGGGAAGTTATAAGAATATCAAGATCACAACTAATGAGGACCTCTTGTGGGCAAAGAATATAAAGCAGGCATAGGTTATGATATTCACCGCCTGGTTGAGGGAAGAAAGTTATTTTTAGGCGGGGTAGAGATACCTTTTCCATTAGGCCTGCTTGGGCATTCCGACGGTGACGCGCTGATGCACGCCCTCTGTGACGCTTTATTAGGGGCTTTGGCGCTAGGCGATATCGGAGAGCATTTTCCCGATACGGATCCCCAGTACAAAGGGATCGCCGGCAGCCTGCTGTTAAAGAGGGTCAAAACACTGGTAGATAGAAGCGGTTACAAGATAAACAATATTGATATCGTGATCATCGCTCAGGAACCGGCCCTTACCCCTTTTAAGAAACAGATGAAAGAAAATATTTGCGGAATTTTGGGCATTGAGCATGATCGCGCAAATATCAAGGCCAAGACAAATGAGGGTCTGGGTGCAGTAGGCAATAAAGAAGCGATCGCTGCTTACGCGCTTGTTTCCTTAGTTAAGGGAGGTTAGAATGGTTTATCTTATCGATATATTAATTATATTAGCCGGTCTTGCTGTGATAAAGATCGCCCTGATCTCTATTATTTTTTATGGGGATATCCGGGCAGCGCAGAGAAGGGATCCGGCGGCTAAGAGCTTCCTGGAGGTAGTGCTGCTTTATCAGGGGCTGCATGCTTTGGTTGTTTTCCGCCTGGCCCACATTTTTTACAGTATGCATTTGTTTTTCCTCGCCCGGTTCTTATCGCAAGGGGCGCGTTTCTTTACCGGGATCGAGATACATCCGGGTGCGCGGATCGGCAGGCGTTTTTTTGTTGACCATGGTATGGGTGTGGTTGTCGGCGAAACCTCCATCATCGGCGATGATGTCCTGCTTTACCAGGGGGTGACCCTGGGAGGGACCGGGATCGTTACGGGCAAGCGCCACCCTACTATCGGCAATAATGTGGTCATCGGGGCGGGGGCAAAGGTTTTAGGCAATATCAGCGTTGGGGATAATTCATATATCGGCTCAAACGCGGTGGTGATCAAGGATGTCCCGCCGAATTCCACGGTAGTGGGCGTGCCGGGCAGGATCACCAGGCAGGACGGCAAGAAGATAGACGTAAGCCTGGATCACGCCCATGTATTGGACCCGATCAACCAGGCGATCGAAGAGCTGCAGTCCAGGCTCGATAAATTAGAGCACAAATCAACCTAGGGTAGCATGCCCATTCTTATATATAACTCCCTTTCCCGGAAAAAAGAGGAATTTAAACCTTTACAGCCGCGACAGATCAAGATGTATGTCTGCGGCCCTACGGTTTATGATCAGCCGCATATCGGCCATGCCCGCAGCGCCTATATCTTTGATGTCATCCGCCGATACCTTATATACAAATATAGGGATTATAAATTTACTTTTGTGCGTAATGTGACTGATGTTGACGATAAGATCATTCAAAAAGCAAAAGAGGAATATAAAGGTGAAGATCTAAATAGCGCGGTTCAGAAGGTAGCCAAGAAATACCTCGATGCTTATCATGAAGATATGCGGCAATTGGGCATCCTGGATCCGGATGTAGAGCCCAAGGCAACAGAATACATCCCGGCGATGCAGAAGTTTATTCAGGAGTTGATCAAACGCGATGCTGCCTATGTTTCCGGAGGGGATGTGTATTTTGATATCAGAAAAGCCAAAGATTACGGGAAGCTATCCCATCAGGCAATAGAGAAAATGGAGGCAGGGGCAAGAGTAGCCGCGGGTGAAAAAAAGAAAGATCCGCTTGATTTTGCTTTGTGGAAGTCGGCGAAAGAAAATGAGCCTTCCTGGGACAGTCCATGGGGAAAGGGCAGGCCCGGTTGGCACATCGAGTGTTCTGTAATGAGCTCGGATATCCTGGGGGATGAGTTCGATATCCACGGGGGCGGCCTTGACCTTATTTTCCCCCATCATGAGAACGAAATAGCCCAATCCGAAGGCGCGGGCAAGAAATTCGCCCGCTATTGGATCCACCACGGCCTGCTGACCATTAACGGCCAGAAGATGTCCAAATCGCTGGGTAATTTCATCACTGTAAAAGGTTTTATAGAAAGATATAAATACCCGGATCTGTTAAAATTATTGTTCCTTTCAACTCACTATCTGCATCCCGTTGATTATACGGAAGAAAAAATCAAGGAAGCAAAAGAGGCCTTAGAGAGGATCTCGATTTTGTGGGGAAAGATCAATGGAACCGCGGAAAGGAAGGTTGCCAATAATATCCCCGATGAACTGGAAGCCGTAAAAAATAAATTTGTCGCCGCCATGGATGATGATTTTAATACTCCCCAAGGGCTGGCAGCCATTTTTGAATTGGTGAACATTACTAATAAGAACTTGAGTAATAAGGATTTTGTGTCCGTTTCTAGGGAAATGTTAATGGAATTGACAAAGCTATTTGGCCTAGGTTTAAGCGTCACCGTTACGCCGGAACCGCTTGCTCTTCAGTCGGGTTTGCATGACGAGATCAAGATATTGATTAAACAGAGAGAAGAAGCCAGGAAGGTGAAAGATTTCAAAAAATCCGATTCTATCAGAAAAGAATTAGAAGAACAAGGTATTATCTTAGAGGATACTAAGGAAGGCACAGCCTGGCGGAGAAAGTTGTAACATTCAGCGGATGGCGAGGGTTGGCTTGAGCAGCATCTCAAAATTTGAGCGGGCACGGTTGCCTGGCTAAAAACGAAGTAGGCAGAGCGAAAATTTTGCCGAAGCGCCGCGAGCCACGCTGGGGCGAGCAAGCGGTGCTGCGAAAGGCAAGCCTCGGCAGCCGCGAAAAGGATAGATTGATATGAAAGGCAAATTCATCACATTTGAAGGTTCCGAGGGCTGCGGCAAGAGCACGCAGTCTGAAATGCTCTTTGGCTACCTTAAGTCAAAGGGATTGAAGGTAATTTACCTGCGCGAGCCCGGCGGAGTCAAGCTAAGCGAGAAGATAAGGGAGATATTGCTGGATACAAAAAGTATAATTTCTCCCGAAGCCGAGACCCTGCTTTACATGGCTAGCCGCGCTCAGGTAGTTGAAGAGGTGATCAAGCCTGCCCTTAAATCCGGGCATACAGTTATCTGCGACAGGTTCCTGGATTCAACCATTGCTTACCAGGGATTTGGCCTGGGCGTAGATATAAAACTGATCGAGTGCGTCGGCAATTTTGTCACCCAGGGCATAAGACCGGACCTGACCATATTCCTGGACCTGCCGGTTAAAAAGGGGCTTGAGCACAGGCATAACTGTAAGGACCGTATTGAATGCCGTTCATTCAATTATCATCTGCGCGTCAGAAATGGTTACCTGAAGCTTGCTCATCAGGAGCCGCGGAGGATCAAGATAGTTAAGGTCGCCGAGGATAAATGCAAGACCCAAGGTATGATAAGGGAGATCGTTAATGCGCTTTAGCGGATGTGTTGGCCACGATAAGCCGATAAGCATCATCAACAGCTTCATAGAGAGCAACCGTTTATCCGGCGCTTATATTTTTAGCGGACCGGAGGGGATCGGAAAAAAGGTGGTTGCCAGGATGATCGCCCAGGAGTTGAATGGCGCTAGCGAAGGCCGGGAGCATCCTGACCTGCACATTATTGAAAGCGGTAATTCCCAAATAAAGATAGAAGATATCCGCGCCATGCAGCACCAGGCCTCCTTACGGCCCTATGAAGGGAAAATGAATATCTTTATCATCGATAACGCGCACCGCCTCAATCCCGAGGCGGCAAATTCCCTGCTTAAACTGCTTGAAGAGCCGCCCCGCGACTGCCTCTTCATTCTGGTTACCCATAAGCCGCAGAGTATTTTTAAGACGGTATTATCGCGCTGCAAGACTATTAAATTTTCTCCTTTACCCAGGGCTGATTTAGAGTCATTCTTGATCAGCGAGCATTCCCTTGACAGGCAGTCAGCGCATTTTCTTGCTTATTACGCCGAAGGCAGGCTGGGCCTGGCTTTGAAATTAAAGGACTCCGGTTTAGCGGGGGAAAAGAACAGGATGCTTGATTCTTTCCTGCTTCCCGAGGGCGCCTCAGACCGGGACCGGGCGCCCCAGAATAAAGAAGAGATACGCGCTTTTTTAAACATCCTTGCCTCATGGTTCAGGGATATATACCTGCTTAAGTCCGGGTTAGGGCAAAGAGAGGCGATCCACGCGGACAGGGAGAGCGATCTGCTCAAGCTATCGCGTAAATTTTCCTTTAAACAGCTCGATGATATCGTAACCTGCATCTCGGAAAGCTTTATGTACCTGGATAATAATATCAATACTAAATTACTTTTACATAACCTGGGAGCGCAGCTATGGACGGCATGATCCGTGTGCAACTAAGAGATTCAGGGGCAACGCAATTTTATCAGGCGGGCAACTTGACTCTGAAGGAGGGGGATTGCGTGATCGTTGAACATGACCGCGGCCTGGATTACGGAGTGGTTGTGCAGCCGGCTTGCGGCCGTTCCTGCCCTAAGGCCGATCCCAAGGAGGCGCCAAAAAGAATAATCCGCCTGGCCAGAGATAGCGACCTAAAACAGATAGAGGATAACCGCGCCAGGGGTAAAGAAGCATTCAACGCCTGCCTTAAGAAGATCGCCGAGCATAAGCTGGATATGAAACTGGTCAAGGCAGAGTACTCCTTTGACCGCTCCAAGATATTATTTTATTTTACCTCTGACGGCAGGGTGGATTTCCGCAATTTGGTCAAAGACCTGGCAAAGATATTCAAAGCGCGCATTGAATTAAGGCAGATCGGGGTCAGGGATGAAGCCAGGCTTTTCGGCGGTTATGGTTCATGCGGCAGGGAGCTTTGCTGCAAGAAATTCCTGAAGGATTTTGAGCCGGTGACCATCAAAATGGCCAAGGAGGAAGGCCTGCCATTAAACCCCCCGAAGATATCCGGATTATGCGGCAGGCTTATGTGCTGTCTTTCTTACGAATACGAAACTTATAGGATCCTATCCAAAGGCCTTCCCCGCGAGGGAGAACATGTTAATACGCCGACCGCCAAGGGAAAGGTTTTTAGCGTCAATGTTTTTAAGCGCATGGTCACTGTGCAGCTTGAAGACGGCACGCTTGTTGAGGTAAGCTACAAGGAAAAAGAGCATGGCAAATAAGTTTTATATCACTACTCCTATTTATTACGTGAATGCCTCCCCGCACATCGGCCACTCATATACTACGATCGCCGCCGATGTCTTAAGCCGTTATATGCGCCAGGCATTGGGAAAAGAAAATGTCTGGTTCCTCACCGGCACCGATGAGCACGGCCAGAAGATCCAGAAAGCAGCCGACGCTGCCAAGCTTTCACCGCAGGATTTTGTGGATAAAACAAGCGAGCAGTTTAAGAGCCTTTGGAAATCTCTGGATGTTTCTTACGACGATTTTATCCGCACTACCGAAGAGCGGCATATCAAGGTCGTTCAAAAAGTCCTCCAGATACTTTATGAAAGAGGGGATATCTACGAAGGCAGGTATGAGGGGCTTTATTGCACCCCTTGCGAGACATTCTGGCTTGAGTCGCAGGCAACCGGCGGATTATGCCCGGATTGCCGCAGGCCGGTCGAACATATTGTTGAGACGAATTATTTTTTCAAGCTATCCAAGTATCAGGAGTGGCTGCTGGACCATTTAAAGAAAAATACGGATTTTATCAAACCCGCAAGCCGCTATGAGGAAACCCTGCGGTTCCTGGAACTGAACAAATTAAATGACCTGTGTATCTCTCGCCCTAAAGAGCGGCTCAGCTGGGGCATTCCTTTGCCTTTTGCCGCCGGGCACGTGGCTTATGTCTGGTTTGACGCCCTGATCAATTATATCAGCGCGGTAGGCAGCTTTGATGATAAAGGAAATTATCAATCCAAATGGTGGCCGGCGCAGCTTCATCTGATGGCCAAGGATATATTAAGGCAGCATACCGTCTATTGGCCGATCATGCTGCATGCCTTGAATATCCCATTGCCTCAAAAAGTATTTGCCCACGGCTGGTGGATGATCAACGAGGATAAGATGTCCAAGTCGCGGGGGAATGTGGTCAACCCCCTGGATATGGTTGAGAAATACGGCCTGGATGCGTACAGGTATTTTCTTATGCGTGAAGTTCCCTTTGGTTTGGACGGCAGCTTTTCAGAGGAGAGTATTATTAAGCGTTACAACAGCGACCTGGCGAATGACTTAGGGAACCTGGTTTACCGTACCCTGACCATGGTGGAGAAATATTTTAACGGGGCTATCCCGGATATCAAGTTAAGCCCGGATTCAAAAACCTCTGGAGAAATATTGGCTAAAATAAAAGATTTAGGCAGCCGGGTCAGCGCCGGATTAGGGGATCAGGATTTTAGTTCGGCCCTGGAAGCTATCTGGGAGCTGATCGCTATGGCTAATAAGCATATAGAATATACCAAGCCCTGGAACCTGGCGAAGGAGAACAAACAGGATGAGCTGAAAGAATTCATCCGTCTGTTGGTTGATACCATAAGAGAGGTAGCCAGGCACCTGTATCCTTTTATGCCCCGGACAGCGGAATCCATTCAAATTCAATTAGGCGCTACAGTAATCAAAAAAGGCAATCCCTTATTTCCCCGCATTGAAACCGAAAAGAAATAATGCTGATCGATACCCACTGTCATCTTGACTTCGCGCAATTTTCTGAAGACCGTAGCGCGGTTATCCGGCGAGCTGAAGATGCGGGAGTGGGTTATTTTGTAAATATTGGCGCTACCCTTGATTCTTCAGCCGCATCCTGCGAGCTTGCCGCGCAATATCCGGAGATTTATGCCTCTGTCGGGGTGCATCCGCATGACGCCGATGGCTTTAAAGAGGAGGATCTGGCTAAAATAAAGGAGCTGGCCGTAAAAGACAAGGTGGTTGCTATCGGCGAGATCGGCCTGGATTATTTCCGCAATCTTTCATCGCCGGAGAATCAGGAGCGCCTTTTCGCCAGCCTGATTGAAGTTGCCAAGGATATGTCTTTACCATTGGTGGTGCACACCCGCCAGGCAGAGGAGCAGACTTTAAAGATCTTAAAAGCAGCCATGCCTCTTCGCGCTGTAGTGCATTGTTTTTCCGGAGATGAGAATTTTTTAAAAGAATGCCTGGCCTTGGGTTTTTTTATTTCTTTTACCTGTAATATTACTTATAAAAAAGCGCAAGCTTTAAGGGACATGGTCGAATCAACTCCGTTGGATAAATTAATGCTTGAAACAGATGCTCCCTACCTTTCGCCTGAAGGGTTTCGCGGAAAACGGAATGAGCCGGCGCAGATAAAGCTGTTGGCAGAAGAGGTCAGCCGGATCAAAGGGATCAGTTTTGAGGAAGTTGCGGAGAGGACAACTGAAAACGCCAAGCTATTCTTTAAATTAAAATGAGCAGCCAAATTTCCGTAGTTAAATGCGATAGTTATGAACCCGTCCTGGTAGAGCAGAGGGTAAGGCAGGTAGTTGATCTCCTGGGAGGAATAACCTCTTTTATTAAACCAGGCTCAACCGTCCTGGTCAAGCCGAACCTTTTGATGTCCAAGGAGCCGGAATATGGGATTACCACGCATCCGGAAGTGGTGCGAGCGGTGATCCATATCCTCAAAGAGATAAACTGCAAGATCATTATTGGAGACGGGCCGAGTATCTGGGGACGGTTTATAGAGAATGTGGATGAAGTTTATGAAATTACCGGCATAAAGAAACTCTGCCAGGAGGAAGGGGTGGAGCTGGTCAGTTTTGATAAACGCCGGATGCGCGATAAATATCCGCTTACCGTGTGGCTGGATAAATGCGATCACCTGGTCAACCTGCCTAAATTCAAGACCCATGAATTGACTTTGCTTACCGGCGCTATCAAAAACCTTTTTGGCCTGGTCTCCGGAACATATAAATTAGAGCTGCATAAGAATAATTTCGCGCCTCCTGAATTTGCCAAGACCCTGGTGGATATATACCAGGACGCCAGGCCGGCATTGACGATCATTGACGGGATATTAGCCCTGGAAGGGGATGGCCCGGCAACCAGCGGAAAGGCCCGGCAGCTCAATCTTTTATTAGGCGGAGCCGACTGCGTGGCTTTGGATACGGTTATGGCTAAAATAATGGGGATCAAGCCACAGGAGGTTTTAACTACGAAGGAAGCAGCTCGGCGCGGATTAGGCGAAGGACAATTAAGTAAGATCAAGATACAGGGGGAAGATATTGAAAAGTTGGAAATAAAACCTTTTGTCCTTCCCATAACATCGGTGAAAATAAACAGGCTGGCAGGCCCGTTGAAGAATATTGTCAAGCCGCTGCTAAGATATTATCCTTATTCCCTGCGTGCCAAATGCACCCGCTGCGGCCACTGCGTAAATGTCTGCCCGAAAAAATGCATTACGCTAAAAAAGCGCGGGATTTTTGTTGATTATAAACAATGTATCGCCTGTTTCTGCTGCCAGGAGGCCTGTCCTGCGGCGGCAATTGCCGTGAAGAAAAGCATTTTAGCTAAATTAATAGGATTATAGTAAAATGGGGTCAGAATTATTTTTCATGTAAGCTCTGAATCGATGGTATCATGTTTTGTGATACCATGTTTTTTATATCCCCATCTGCCAGCCGAAACTAAAATCTTCCAGGGGGATTTTCTTAACTTCACTTTATTTGGGAACTTAAATTAACTTGACAAAATAATCAGTTATGGTAATATATTACCATAACTATGGTGAAAAGATGATATCCCTGCGCTCAAAGGTGGCAATAAAATTACTGGATTACTATTTCCTTAATCAGGACGCCGATCACTACATTAATGAATTAGCGAGGCTCCTGGGGCTTGATCCTAAGAATACCGAAACCAAGCTTAAGGAATTAGAAAAAGAAGGGTTGTTCAAAAGCGAGTTCCGCGGCAAGCAAAGGTATTTTTCCCTCGCCAAGGATAGTCCTGTTTTGGAGCATTACCGCCAGATTTTCCTCAAGACTTACGGCATGGAAAAAAGGCTTAAAGATATATTACAGGAAATAAAGGGCATTAAAGAGGCATATCTATTCGGCTCATACGCAACCAACAAGATGGATTCTTCAAGCGATATTGATATATTGGCTATCGGTTCGCACTCGGTTTTGGAATTACAGAGGGTTATCGCTAAATTGCAGAAGGATACCGGCAGAGAATTCAATGTAACGAATTTAAGCTTGAAGGAATTCGGCGCGAAGAGAAGGCATAAAGATCACTTCATAAATAGCGTCTTCAAAAGCAAAACCATAAAGCTTGTATGATAAATTTTGAGAGCCAATACTTTCAAAAACTGGCATTTAAAGAGGAGCAAATTGAACAATTTTTAAAATCCGCATTAC
The DNA here is from genome assembly GCA_004298075.1 of bacterium. Taxonomy (GTDB): domain Bacteria; phylum Omnitrophota; class Gorgyraeia; order Gygaellales; family Profunditerraquicolaceae; genus UBA6249. Next base: position 11,276 of record SCRK01000103.1, read on the forward strand.
ATGACCTTGAAATAGCCAGGGTATCGGATATCCCGGATGTTGTTTTTAAATTCAGCTATGACGCTCTCATAAAACTGGGTATCGCGTTAATCGCCGGGAAGGGGTATAAAATACGGAGTACAGCCGGGCACCATGTTAAGATACTTGAAAAACTTAGCCAGATACTTAAAGACGAGGACATCCTTGTGTTTGGCAATAAGATGAGGCAGGAGCGTAATCTTAACCTTTATAACGGCGGTTTCTTCGTTGCGGAGAAGGATAGCCGTGAATATCTAAGCTTCGTAAAAGGCCTCTTCAGGAAAGCGGATATCATAACTCTGTAGGCCCCGCTAAGAGATATAATTATGAATATCCGCACAATAGACTGGAAAAATAACAAGGTCAGGATAATTGACCAGATCAAATTGCCGCATAAATTAGTTTATCTCAATATTGATAAACTGAAGGACTTATGGCAGGCGATAAAAATATTGCAGGTGCGCGGAGCTCCGGCGTTAGGAGCAGCCGCAGCTCTCGGTGTTTATCTGGGGATAAAGGATTATTCCGGTAATGATTGGCAAGGGTTTGAGCGTAAATTAAATGAGGTATCCCGATATGTAGCCGGCAGCCGGCCCACTGCCAGGAATTTATTCTGGGGTGTTGAAAGAGCCTGCGCCGCTGCTTTAAAAAATAAAAATAAGCCTGTTTCAAAGATCAAGCAGGCTGTCCTGGCTGAAGCTAAAAAGATCATGCGAGAGGATATGGCCTCCTGCCGCAGGATAGGCAATTACGGAGCGAAATTACTGCGCGATAACTCTACGGTCATGACCATCTGCAATGCCGGGATACTGGCGACCATTGATTACGGAACTGCCCTGGGAGTCATTTACCGGGCTAAAGAGTTGGGCAAGAATATAGAGGTTTTTTCCTGCGAAACCCGGCCGCTTTTGCAAGGTAGCCGCCTGTCAACCTGGGAATTGCAGAAAAAGGGGGTAGATGTTACGATGATCGCCGACAATACCGCGGCCAGCCTTATGCGCCAGGGAAGGATAGATATGGTGATCACCGGAGCAGACCGCATTGCCTCTAACGGCGACTCCGCCAATAAG
>SCRK01000104.1 GCA_004298075.1 bacterium
GTGTATTGTCAAGTCGGGTAAAGTTATTGCCTGCGGCCATAATATCGTCTGGAAGGCTTGCGATATTACCGCTCACGCCGAAGTTAACGCCATACGGCTGGCCTGTAAAAAGCTTAAAACGATCGATCTGGCCGGATGTACCATTTATTCTACCTGCGAGCCATGCCCAATGTGTTTTTCCGCCTGCCATTGGGCCGGGATCAGGCGCATTGTTTTTGGCTGCGGGATAAGGGTTGCCAGGGATTTTGGTTTCAATGAGTTATCCATTTCTAATTTGAAAATGAAACGATTGGCGGCAAGCACTGTGAAAATCGTGCCTGGAATATTGGAAAAAGAAAACAAAGAACTTTTTTATCTCTGGCAGAAGCAGCCCGGCAGCCGGGCTTATTAGATGCAATGTCAGCGGGTCTGCCGAGTCTTGCCTCTCGCAGCACCGCTTGCTCGCCCCAGCGTGGCGAGCTGCGCTTCGGCAAAATTCTCGCTCTGCCTGCTTCGCGTATAGGGAGGCAACCGTGCCCGCTCGAATTTTGAGATGCTGCTTAGAGTCAATCCTCGCCAGACCGCCAAAATGCATCCTGTGATGCTTGTTATAGATATTTTGCACGCGTACAATATCCCGAGAGCGAAATATCGTTGAAATCTTGTAATTCCCGGGTGCTTATGATATTATGCTCGAAAAGGAGAGGGTATGTATCAGGTAGAGATTAAACATGATCGGGATTTCAGTTTTACCGCCAAGGCAGGGGAGAGCGAATTTGTCATTGACGCCAAAGGTAAAGGGCTCACACCTTTGGATGCATTCCTGGCCGGTTTAGGCAGCTGCACAGGGGTATATATCCGCAAATATGCCGAGGGCTCAAAACTGGATCTATCTAATTTCAAGGTAAAAGTTTCCGCTGAGCTTTCCAAGGAGGCGCCATTTTCCTTCAGGCAGATCTTTGTTGCTATAGATCTAGCGGCCTGTCGGCTGGATGAGCGCAGGCAAAAAGCGCTGCTTGAATTCATCAAAAATTGCCCGGTGCATAATACCATTAAAGGCTCGCCCCAGGTTGAATTTAAAATATCATGTTAGAGTTAAGGATCAGGCAAAAACATACTGTCGTCATACTGGATCTGGCTGGCCGCATCGATGTGGATTCAGCTAACCTTGTTGAGGTGGTCGGACAGTGCCTGCGCGATGGGTATACCGATATCCTCTGTAACCTTGAGGATGTTGAGGGAATTGATTATATGGGCATCTCGGTTGTCGCCATTGCCTATAAAGAGGCGGTGAATAACGACGGAAGGATGAAATTTGCCAATTGTCCCAGCCACCTCAAGGGGCTCTTCGCGGTTTCCGGCATGGACAGGACGATCGAGCTCTACGCCTCGGAGGATCTGGCCTTGAATAGTTTTAAAGAGGATAAGGCCATTGAGAATATTAAAAAGATGCAGCTGCGCCGCAGGTTCAAGCGACTGCCTATCGATCTGAAGATAGAGCTCAAATCCAAGCATGAGAAAACTCCCCGTTGCCTTAAGCTGGATATACTTAATCTAAGCGCGGTGGGGGCATTTATATTTGGCTGCGACAAATTCAAACTTGGCGATGAAGTGATGCTCAAGATGAAGCTTGCCCCTAAGCAGGAGGAGCTTGATCTTGAGGCAAAGGTGGTCTGGATACCCGATAAAGAGGTGCAGCCGCATGAGTATCCGGGAATAGGGGTAGAATTCCATAATATTTCCGCGCTGGACCAGCAGAAGCTGATCGCCTTCATCGAGCGTAATTTTTCCTTCACTTCTCCGGATTAGAATAAATGGGGTCAGAATTATTTTTTATAAAAAATAATTCTGACCCCATTTATTTCCTATCTTATTGCAATCCTTAGATTTTTACCCCTAAAATCATTTGCCTGGCTTTGCCTTGTGTGGTATCATATTTAGTCAATAATTCTTATCGCAGAGAGGAGAAAAGAGATGAATTGGGAGGTCTTTCTGGCTACATTTGGGGCGGTATTTTTCGCGGAATTAGCGGACAAA
>SCRK01000105.1 GCA_004298075.1 bacterium
TAAGGTCCTGAAGGGCAAGCCTGTTTTGCGCGTGACCTTTCATGAAATTACCCCGCACGCGGTGGGGGAGGCTTTTAAGCATGGCCGGGAGTTTGACCATAAGATGATCGAGGCGCAGGTTGGCCGCAGGGTGCTTGACCGGATCGTGGGATATTTTTTAAGCCCGTTACTCTGGAAGAAGATCGCCCGGGGTTTGAGCGCCGGACGCGTGCAGTCCGTGGCCTTAAAGCTGATCACGGATAGGGAGCGGCAGATCCAGGCGTTTACTCCTCAGGAATATTGGGAGATTATTGCCGAGTTATTCAAACCAAAGGTTTCCGGAGAGAGCAACTTTATTGCCAAGCTCCAGAAGATAGGCGATAAGAAAGCCGAGGTCAAAAGCAAAGAGGACGCGGAGAAGATCTGCGGGGAATTGCAGGGCAAACAGTTCAAGGTCTTAGAGATCAGGAAGACGCAGAAGAAGCGTTACGCGCCTGCTCCGTTTATCACCAGCACTATGCAGCAGGAGGTATTCAATAAGATCAGGTTTAACGCCTCAAAGACCATGCTTATAGCCCAGCAGCTTTATGAAGGTATAGATATCGGTGAAGACAACCCCGTGGGTTTGATCACTTATATGCGCACGGACTCTCCGCATGTCGCGCCTGAGGCAATTCTTGAGGTGCGCGAGCATATCGCCAGGAGCTTTGGCAAGGATTTCCTTCCGGAGAAGCCGAATACTTTTAAGGTCAAGAAATCAGCCCAGGAGGCGCATGAAGCTATCCGCCCAAGTTATGTTTCGCGCGCGCCCGAAAGCCTGAAGAATTTCCTGAATCATGATCAATACCGGCTGTATCAGCTTATCTACAACCGGTTCCTGGCCAGCCAGATGAATCCAGCGGAGTTCCTGGCGACATCCGTGGATATTGCCGCGGATAAATATTTATTTACGGCCAGCGGCAGCCACCTGCTTTTTGAGGGTTTTCTGGCTGCTTATAGTAATAAAGACGAAGATGAAGGTGATCAAGAGGAGGACAATGAAAAGGAAAAATCCGGGAATCTGATACCCCCGCTTGAGCAGGGTGAGATTCTGGGTTTGAATAAGCTTACCCCTTCGCAGCATTTTACCAAGCCGCCGCCCAGGTTCTCGGACAGTTCTCTGATCAAGGCCCTGGAGGAGGAGGGGATCGGCAGGCCGTCAACTTACGCGCCGATCATTTATACGCTTATCCTGCGCGATTATGTGCGCCGGATCAAAGGCTATCTTAATCCTACTGAACTGGGTTTTAAGGTTTGCGATATGCTGGTTGAATATTTCCCCAAGATCATGGATGTTAAGTTCACCGCGCTTATGGAAGAGGAGCTGGATGAAATAGAGGAGGGCCAGCTAACGAAGGAGAAGGTCCTGGAGGACTTCTACGCGCCATTTAAGGTAAGCCTGGATTTCGCGCAGGCCAATATTAAGAAGGAAGTGATCACCTCGGATCAGGTTTGCGATAAATGCGGCAAGCCGATGATCGTGAAATGGGGCAGGCGGGGCAAGTTCTTAAGCTGTTCCGGGTTCCCGGCATGCAAGAATTCCAAATCCATTGGAAGCGGGGTCAAATGCCCGCTGGACGGCGGAGAGCTGATCGAGCGCAGGTCAAAGCGCGGGTTCTTCTACGGCTGCTCCAATTTTCCCAAGTGCACCTTTACCTCGCGCACCCTGCCGGAGGAGAAAGAAGGGCAATGAGCTACTTGATTTTTTGCTCTCAGGGTATTGTACGCGTGCGAAATTTTTCGCCGTGTGCTTCGGTTTACGTCTCGCTCCCGAACAGACTTACGCATTAAGCGGGTTCTCCGCTCGACGTAATTCCTCGCACACAATTGCCGAAAAATTTCTAATTGCACGCTTAACAATACCCTTCGGCAAAATATCAATAGCCTGCACTTGCTTTAAGCGGATGACTTGGCTTGATTTTGGGCATCCCTGCGAGAAACAAGACAAGGCAGCTGCGTTAAGACAGTGAGATTATGGAAAAATACATAGAAAAGTTTATACGCTACATGGAGATAGAAAAGAATTACTCTGTGCACACTATCCTTAATTACAAATTAGACCTCCAGGATTTCAATAGGTTCATAGCTGGGACAGAGCTTGATAAGATAGATTACCTGGTGCTTAGGAAATACCTGGCGGTGCTAAAGGAGAAAAACTTAAGTTCCCGCAGCGTGGGCCGCCGGCTTTCGGCATTGCGCAGTTTTTTCCGTTTCCTGTCGCGGGAAGGGTATATCAAAACTAATCCGATCCTCATGCTCTCCAGCCCAAAACTGGATAAGCATTTGCCTTCCTTTATGACTGAGGAGGAGGTCAGGAAACTTATTGAATCGGCTTTTGCCAAAACTGCGAATGATCTTTTAGGCCTTCGCGACCGGGCGATCTTAGAGGTATTTTATTCCAGCGGCCTGCGTATTTCGGAGGTAGTAGGATTGAACGTTGACGACGTTGATCCCATAAGCGGCATCTTAAAAATCCGGGGCAAGGGAAAGAAGGAGAGGATTGTGCCTGTCGGAGAGGCGGCACTTGGCGCTATAAGGATGTACCTCTCCAAAAAGAAGAAAGAAACCGAGGCGGTATTCCTGAATAAAAACGGCAGGCGGATCACTACCCGGGGAGTAATGGATATTGTAACGAAATATCTGCGTCTGGCCGGGATCAAGCCCGGGGTTTCCGCGCATACCTTCCGGCATTCTTTTGCCACGCATCTTTTGAACCGCGGGGCTGACCTGCGTACAGTGCAGGAGCTCTTGGGCCACGCGAATTTATCCACTACGCAGATCTATACGCATTTGACGACCGAGAAATTAAAGAGTGTTTATGACAAGGCGCATCCTCACGCGTAAAGGCGGTAGGTAGCAGGTAAAAAATAGGGGAAAGCATGTTTATCGTTTATGATCTGATATTTTTGATTTTTATGCTGGCGTATCTTCCGGTATATTTATTAAGGGGAAAATTCCATCAGGGATTTTCCCGCAGGCTGGGCATTTTGCCTCCGGATCTAAATTTGGATCAGCCGATCTGGGTCCACGCGGTAAGTGTGGGGGAAGCGTTTTCCGTAAAAGCACTGGTCTCAGAGCTGAGAAAAGCCTATCCGCATAAGAAATTAGTTATCTCTACTGTAACTGCTACGGGTAACAAGGTAGCCAAGGCATTGATCAAGCCCGGGGATTTTTTAACTTATCTGCCTTTAGATTTTAGTTTTATCACCGGCTCAGTGCTTAAGAGGGTTAACCCCTGCCTGTTTATTATCGCCGAGACGGAGATCTGGCCGAACCTGATCAGGTCCCTTTATAAGCAGA
>SCRK01000106.1 GCA_004298075.1 bacterium
CTCAATGGCAGCTTTTTATGAGGCTAAAAGCCAAGGGTTTAATGTTGGGCTTGACGCGGTTGATATCCAAAAAGAGGCAGTGGACCTTAGCAACTTCAATTTTCAGTTAGCATTTTCCGGAATATTATCGGGAACAGACAGGATTACAGCTAAGCTTGTGCAGGAAGACAAGGAATTTGAAGCCTTAGGCCCGGAATACAATTTGATCATATTTAACGCGCCAAATGCTATATGGGGATCAGTTGAAGACAAAGACAAAGATATAGAAATTGATGGCGATATTTTAGAACAAATATTTCATCAAATACAGCTTAGATTATCTCCTTCGGGGGCAGCTTTGATGGGTTTAAATTCCATGGGCGTAGCACTTATACCCGGAGGATTAAGAATAGATTCCCAGGAAAAGAGAGCATTTTGTGTTAGAGGCGAGTATAGATTAGTCAAACAGGCAAATACCGCTTCGCCGCTATTACCTCAAGAAGATGCGAGGAAAGGCCGCATACTCTGGGCGTTGACCGCAGGGTTAAGTTATGGGGCAGTGTTTTATGTTATATTTGACTGTTTTATGCCTTTATTAAATTCAACTCTTGCGGGGGTAGCTGCTTTCGTAGGGAGCGCATATCTTTTGTATAAACTTGATAAGCTGCATCCGGCAATCGGCCCTCCGCTGCGTAAAACTCTTACCGCAATCGCTATTTCTATGCTAGTCATAATTAACCTGCCCATAACGCGAAATATCATCAACACCGCCTCTGAATACATGACTAACCCGGGGGATTTGGTTGGCGGGAAAACTTACCGTGAGAAGATACTCAAGAATATGTTAGCGGATTTCCTTAAGGTTCGCGCCGAAAAAACCATAGCATTGATTGGCAAAAACCAACCAAAGCGTCTTTTATACGCCTATGTTATAAAAGCAGAATTAGACCTTATAGCGGCAGAGCGTTATTATCGGGCAGCACATAAATTAGGCATGAGTGTGAATTTGAAACTGAAAAAAATAACAGAATTAAGGAAATTGCTTGATAGGGCGGTCAAGGATGCCGGGGAGATAAAACGGCCTATCCCGGGGGATAAAAGAGTGCCTTTGGGAAAAACCGTAAACGTGGCAGGTAGCCGCGCATATCCTTTATCGAAAAGGGGTAATCTCAAAGATTCTTGGCAGCGGTGGCGGCAACAGGTATTCACCGCTGTTCCGGTAGCTTTAGAACCGGCCAGAGGCAAAGGCACTAAACTATCCGCTTCGCCCCTGGTGCAAGAACATATTTATGCTCTTAAATCGGAGTTTCTGAAGGCCCATAAGAGCATAAGCACCCAAGAGATACTTGACTATTTAGGGGAAGACAGTCTTTGTTTTATGCGTTATGCGATTGCCGGGGTGTGCGGCCGGGCTGCCTTTTTCCATGAAAGAGCAGAAATCTGGTACCTGAGGAATGTGTGCGGTATCGCTGATCCATATGTTTCGCAAATAAACGATAAAGAGTATCTTTATTCCCACGCCTTTGCCATAGATAATGAATTTGATCTAATAGAGCGAGAGGCATCCCAGCAAGGACTCCAAATATCCAAAGAGGCTTTGATGCTTAGTTGTCCAGGCGGCCTTATAAGATTCGCCAATTTTCCCGATTTAGAAGCGCAGTTCAATCTGAAGGATTTTCTGATCGGTGTATGGTGGGGGTGCGTAACCCGGGTTCCTTGCGAGGAAGCAGTTAATGGCGCCCACGATTTTTATTGGAGTGATGATGAAATGGCCATGGCGATCATAGATATCAATTGTGGATCTATCAAAAAAGAAGAAGTAAAACAGGCCAATCAAGCGTTATTACGTAAACTGCGGCCTTATGAATCAGAGATATTAAAATTAGCCGAATATAATAAAGGCGTGCATTCAATTGAAGCATTGTACCCCCTTGCCGAAGCCATCTTGGAAGATAATGGATCGAATGTTAAGGTGATCATATCGGCTTTGTCCAGAGCAGCCTCGCCGCTGGCGGATAATAATTCAGTAAACAAATCTGAATTTAATCTTGGAGGTTTCCTCCTGCGCCTTAAACAAGCGCCTGATACTCAGAGAGGGATTGTGAAGATAAAGAGGAAGACAGGATACATACAAATAAGTTATGAGGAGAACGGATTAAGAATATCTTGTCCAGAAGGCAAAACCATCGTCCTCACCAGGATCTTGAAATATCTAGTTCCGGAAAACAAAATAAGTGAAGTAGAGCATATACTGAATGAATTAGTAGATGTTATTATCAATAGAGATAGGATAAAGGAAATTAAAAGAATAAAAATTTACTGGAGCCTGCTAGAGAAATGGATAGAATTTTTACAGGGCCGGCTTCTCTATTCTCATCTCTGGGTTTTTCTTATTGAGGCGGTAGATGATGAAATCGGCAAACGCATCGTTTTTCTTGGTCTTGAAGGAAAGATCATCAAATTACCCGTCGCCTCGCCGCTGGCGCGTCGTTATAACAGATTATATTCTAGAGAGTTAGGATCCAAGAGGGTGGTACCTGGGGGAACGTCCCCAATAGGGCGCAGCGCCTCGCCGCTGCTGGGATTCGTAAAATTAAAAAAAGAAGTTATCGATATCCTATCAGATTTTGTTAAGGAGGAAAGATATATCCCTAAGGATTCGCCGATAGAAGACTATTCTA
>SCRK01000107.1 GCA_004298075.1 bacterium
TCAACGACAACATACTCCTCGTAATAAATGATCCTCTCTAAATCCCTTAAACCGATATCCAAAAGCGCGCTCATCCGTGAGGGCACAGCCTTAAAAAACCAGATGTGCGTAACCGCGGTAGCCAGGTCAATAATGCCCATGCGCTCGCGCCTGACACTTGAACGGTCAACGGTCACCCCGCAGCGGTCGCAGGTGATCCCTTTAAACTTGATGCCTTTATATTTACCGCAGTTACACTCCCAGTCGCGGACCGGGCCGAATATCTTTTCGCAGAAGAGCCCGTCTTTTTCCGGCTTCAATGTGCGGTAATTAATGGTTTCCGCTTTTTTCACCTCGCCCTTGGACCAGGATTTGATCACCTGAGGGCTGGCGATCTTTATCGAAATGCTATCAAAGGATACGATCTCTTCCATTATTTGCTCTTTTCTGTCCTGATATCAAGGCCTAAGCCCTGGAGTTCTTTGATTAATACATTAAATGACTCCGGTGTCCCGTGAGTCAAGCGCTGCTCCCCTTTGACGATCGCTTCGTAAATACGCGTCCTTCCGTTTACATCGTCGCTCTTTACGGTGAGCATCTCCTGCAAAGTGAAGGCCGCGCCGTATGCCTCAAGCGCCCAAACTTCCATCTCTCCTAACCTCTGGCCGCCGAATTGGGCTTTACCGCCTAAAGGCTGCTGGGTGACCAGGGAATACGGCCCGATGGAGCGGGCGTGGATCTTTTCATCAACCAAATGGATCAGCTTCAAAATATACATATATCCGACGGTAACCTTCTGGTCAAAAGGTTCGCCCGTATAACCGTCATAAAGAGTGATCTTGCCGTCCTCGGGCAAGCCTGCTTTCTTAAGCAGTTCTTTGATCTCCCCTTCTTTGGCTCCGTCAAACACCGGACAGCTCACATTCATGTTCAAAACTTTAGCCGCCCAGCCTAAATGGCATTCCAGGATCTGGCCTACGTTCATACGCGAAGGAACACCCAGCGGGTTCAAAACCACATCTACGGGGGTACCGTCGGGCATATAAGGCATATTCTCTTCGGGTATGATCCTGGAAACCACGCCCTTGTTACCGTGCCTTCCGGCAAGCTTATCCCCTTCGGAGAGTTTGCGTTTTGTGGCGATATAGGCCACGACCCTCTTCAGGATGCCGGCGGGCAATTCATCGCCGCGGCGGACCTTCTCGATCTCCTGCTCCTCTTCAGCCAATAGCTCCTGCATCTGCTCATCAAAAGAAGCAGCCAGGATCTTGGCCTCTTCATTATCGCTGAGATCGAACTTCTCCACCTTTTTCTTATCTATTCCCAATACTTGGGCTAAACGCGCGGTTTTTTCAGTCTGCAGGAATTCGATCTCCTGCTTATAATAAGCCTTCAGTTCGCGGATCTTAGCCAATTCTTTTGTTTTTTCTTCTTTTGATTTCCTGCCGCGGTCCTTGCGCTGAAAAACATGCACGTCGATGACCACCCCTTCGACACCCGGAGGCACGATCAATGAAGTATCGCGCACATCCCCGGCCTTCTCCCCGAAAATAGCGCGCAGCAATCTTTCCTCGGGGCTGGGCTCGGAATCGGTTTTAGGAGTGATCTTACCGACCAGGATATCCCCGGAGCTGACTTCTGCCCCGATACGAATGATCCCGTTTTCATCCAGATTTCTTAAGGCTTCTTCGCTGACATTAGGGATATCGCGGGTGATCTCTTCATTGCCCAGCCTGGTTTCGGCGGCTTCGATCTCAAACTCTTCAATATGGATAGAGGTAAAGGTGTCCTTTTTGATCAATCTTTCGCTGATCAAGATAGC
>SCRK01000108.1 GCA_004298075.1 bacterium
AACATCCAGCCTGTCGCGCGGGCCGGGCACAATGGCGTATTTGCCCACATCCTCCGGCCTTAGCTGCACCATATTCGTCAGGTCCTTACCAGTCAAATGAACTTCTTTTTGCATCTGCATTGATTTTCTCCTTTTAATTTATGCGCGATACATTATTACATTCGCCTTCTCAAGGGTAATTAAACCTTCTTTTACCATTTCATCAAGCAAAGGAACAAAAGTGCTTATTTTCTCTTCGCTGTCCACGATCTCAATAATGATCGGCAGGTCCTCGGAAAGCCGCAGCAATTTTGTGGTATGCATATGGCTTTTGCAGCCGAAGCCCATAAATCCCTTGATCGCGGTTGCCCCTGCTAGGCCTTTTTTCTTGGCTAAGAGCACGATCTCTTCATAAAGCGGCTTACCGTTCCATTTGTCCGCCTCACCGATAAAAATACGCAAAAGTTTTCCGTCCGCGGGAATTTTCATATCATCTCTCCTATTAAGCTTCCTATCCTGAATAATATAAAACCAAAGATCACGCTGGCAAAGATGTTGGTAAAGGCGCGCAAGGCTTGTCCGTTTCTCACTAAACTATCGGTCTCAAATATCATGGTCGAGAATGTGGTAAATGCCCCACAAAAGCCGATCATCAACAACAAACGCGCATCCGGCCCAAGGATGAATTTCTTATCGGCTAAAGCAGTCAATAGCCCAAGGATAAAACATCCGCTGATGTTTATGACCAGGGTGCCGTAGGGGAAACCAGTCCCGACGAACCTATAGACAGCGCCGTCCAGAAGATACCTGGCAACCGTCCCCGCTGCTCCACCTATAACTAAATTGATAAATTTTATCATATCATTACTTAGCGGGTTGTCTTGGCCTGCTTTTTCGCGGGGACGTTTGTGTGCCCCGGCGTGGCACACTGCACTCGATGCTCGTCCTCGCTCTGCCTTATGTTTTTAGCGGGCATCCCTGCCCGCTCGGACTGCGCACGCCCCGCTCAAAACCAGTCCAAGCCGCCCGCTAAAATGACCAATCTATATTAATATACTGCCCTTGTTGGAACCTAGTCTGGCTGCTCAAACTCTATTGACCCCATATCCGAAAATAAAACAGCACCAGTTTTTTGATCCAGTCTTACACTATTAGGAAAATAACCATAATCTGTCTCAAAAAAATAACGTATAGAAGTTTTTCTTAAGGCATCTTTCTTAATTAAAAGTTTATACTCCGGTCCAAAATCTAAAAAAGATTTTGGATAAACTGGCAAGTTAATTAAATCTCTTAAATGATTATTTTCACCTTGCGCAATAAAACCCCCGGCACCATTTAAAGTTTCTATTTTTTCTGCACTGGGAAAATATACATGCCAATATCCCCCGTTTGCTCTAAAAGTTTTACTTCCAATATTCTTAATAGCCAGTCTAAAAGAAGCTTCATAATTTCCGTCGGGCTTTTGTGTAATTTTTATCTTATTGCTGTAAAAACTATTCTGCTTTACAACTATAATCAATTCTGGATGTTTAAATAAGGGTGTAAAATAATTTATAAAAATTGCAACCATTACTGTAATAAGTAGGGACGAATAAACATTTGCCCAGAATGCAATTTTAAAATCATTTTGAGGCATCAAACTTAGAGTTTTAGACCCCTGCCATAAAAACCAGACGCCTAATATTACAAAAAAACATATCTTTACCCAACCCATCCACCGCCTCTTTCTCATGTTGTGCAATAAATGGAAAACTGCAACATATTTTGTTACATATGGTTAAAAATTACTTTAATAGACTCAAAGTTATAACTTGTTCAAAATGAACCTGACAAGGTTGGAGCGAATGTTAGGTCTAGCTATATATATTTTGCCGAGGGATATTGTTAAGCGTGCAATTAGAAATTTTTCGGCAATTGTGCGCAAGGATTTACGACGAACGGAGGACCCTCTCGGAAGCGTAAGTCAGTCCGGGAGTGAGTCGTAAACCGTAGCGCACGGCGAAAAATTTCGCACGCGTACAATATCCCGAGAGCAAAATATCAAAGAGCAAACATTTTGGCTAAATTCCCACCCAGGATGTTCTGCTTATCCTCGGCAGATATGTCCAGGTCATTGACCGCTCTTATGCCAGCTGCGATGTCTTTCTTTGCCGGCCAGTCGCTCCCCCATAAAATATGCCTGGGGCCCATAAGCTCTAATGCAAGCAGGAAATTCGCTTTAGTAGTATCCCCGCTGGTATCCACGTAAATATTCTTAAAATAATCCGAGGGATTGCCCTGCAAGTCCTTGACAAAATTTATTGAACGCAGCATCTGGTAAGTCGCGTCAAAGCGCTGCTTCAGATAACAAACCGCTCCCCCAAAATGGGCAAAGACAAAATTTACTTTAGGATACTGCCGGAGGATATCCGACATCAGCAGCTTGCCAATAGAAATAGTCGTATCAAAAACATACTCCACTACCGGGGTCAGCAAAGGGTCCTTTACCCGCTCAAAACCTATGGGGTTAACGATCTGTGAATGTACGAAGAGCGGGATACCCTTTTCCTGCGCCTCCTTATATATAGGCAAGAACATTTTATCATCCAGATAAATACCATTGTAGCTTGAAGCAAGGGAGACCGCCTTAAACCCCAGATCATTGATCACGCGCCTTAGCTCATCCAGCATATCAATGGAATTATCTACCGGTAGTACCGCGGCACCGATAAACCTTTTAGGATAACGTTTGAGGATCTGGCCAACGTTATCATTATAAATATGCGTCACCTGGCTTATGCTGCCTAATTTCAAATGCGCGTCGGAAGTCGGATAAGAAAGGACCGCCTTGTCAATACCCGCCTCATCCATCATTTTCAGCTGTGTTTCGATATCCCCCCAGCCCTTATGAAAAAAATGAGCGTTAGAGATTATCTCATGGGAGAGCCAATGGCTATGGCTGTCGATCAACATTTAACGCTCCGTCTAATGCGGCTCCGTACTCTTGATGATGCGTTGAAACATCTCTTTTTCGTAGAGGGATTTGATCTCCTCTAACCCCTTTTTACCGATCTCCCTGGTAATTACCTTCTCAATGGCATCCAGCTTCATTTCCGAGAAGATAAACTCCGGGTTTATCTTTTTGTCCTGATCGCGCAACTCCGCGCAGGCCTTCTCCTTATCATCAATATATCTCTGGAAGTCGTTAATCTGCCTTTGCAGGGCATCCTTTTCATGGGGAAGATAAACGCCTAAGAGCTCTTTTTCCATCTCGGCAAGGATATCGTTATCAATATCCAGCTGGGTGAATTTTCTTTCGTATTTATCGAATGCTTCCTTTGCCGTTTTATATAACCAGACAAAATAACGCTTCTTTAGATTCTTCTCATCCTGATTGTTCATAGAGTCTCCTATTTTTTGACCAGTTCCACGGTATCAAAATAAAGGGTGCCCTTGGATCCGGGAAGCGGCTCGAACTGGAATACCTTGATCGGAAAATCCAGCTTACCGTTTTTATCCGCGCCATCCGGCTGCCAATCATCGCGCACCATAAACTTATCAAACTTGCAGATGATCTGCTTCCAGCCCTTAAAATTATCCTCCAGTATAAAACGCCAGATCTCCCCGCCGTTGTCCTTTATATCAAAGGCGATCTTTTCTTTGGAATCAGTACCATACATATAAAAACTTATGGCGCTGTAATTCTCCCACTTGATATCCTCCGGCTTGATCGACCAATTGGCATTTTTGGCATCCAGGCCTGTGCCGCGGGCAACATAAATATAGCCTCCGGGCACAGCGTCATAAACAACCTTGAGCGCCTGGTTACCGGTGTTCTTGATGTCGGTAGCCTGGCTGACCGCTACGCTTGAACCGTTGCCTGCGCCAAAATCAACCGTCCCTTCCGG
>SCRK01000109.1 GCA_004298075.1 bacterium
GCAAGAGGCTCATTAAACTCCATTGCTCCTAACCTTTCATCAAATACCTTGCTAATATCTTTAAAGCTTCCGCAAAGATGCAACACGGGGATCGGTACTTTTTGATAAAACTCCCCAAAAGTGAAAAGCAAATCATTTCCTAAAATATTTATTTTCGCGTGTGGCGGCATCTTATAGAACTGTTCCTGTCCCAGCGGCGAGGCGACGCTCGTTTCTAGATTTTTACCGGATATCGTTAAGCGAAATATTTTTGGCTGACCATATATTAAAGGAACAAGCCAGATAGGATGCGAATAGACATGGGCCTTATCTAGTTTTGACTTGACTATTCCGTCTCCAAGATATATTCCGTAGTGAGCAACAAGTCCAGACGTATGAACATAGGTTACTAAATCGTTATTTTTCGCATCGTGTAAGCTTATTTCGAGGAAGATTGCACGGAGTTTTTCATAGGAGAATAAGGCGTATAATTTAATCCCTAATTGATTCGCCGCATAAACAATACAGTCATCTAATCCATTTTCTGTTCGGTCAACGATTTGATACCCAGGCAAACATCCAATCTCATCATATAAACCAAGGCTGAATAAGCGGGAAATCTCTTTACTGATTAACTTTCTGAATTTATCGCTGCCGCTATAACAAATTCCTGGCTTTAGCAATGGATGCTTCACCGTTTGCAAAGCTGAAGCTGTGCCGTTTGCAAGGCTAATCTCACACCTATCCTCCCGCGCCAGCGGCAAGGTGACACTAATTTTATCCGCTGAACAGACAGGATCGGCTGTTTTCTTGTTATTACTGCCGAAGCGGATTGCGGATATCTTCTGTTCGAGACAAAAAGCCATTTCTTGCTCTATTTGGTCAAATGGCCTCCGACCCGGCAAATATTGACTGTAATGATGGTGCCAGATTATATTTAACCCAATAGGCTTATTATTCTTGATGCTTAATAGCCTATTTTTACTTTGGTGCTTGATAGCGACACTTTCTCCTCGCTGCTCAATTATAGTAACACCGGTTACGCTCTGATTTATAATTGAATGTAAAGCTATGCCTTTTATTGTGCCTTTTCCGCGGCGACCTCCAAGAGTAATTGCTTCGCTTACGGTTATCTTCTTTCCATCATTCCCCCAAAATCCCCTCCCGTTATCCATACAACCTATGGTTAAGATCTTACTTTCCGGGTTATAACAGCTTAGTAATAAACCGATGCCATTTTTAACATGCTGATTGATATTTTCCATAAATATGGTTGCAGCGGTAGCCGAGAGACTTACTTCGTATTTCTGGCCGGTAAATTTCTCCGCTAAAAAGCAGAGACTGGCTGAAGAATCATGCCTGCAGCAGGTATAATCTATAAAACCATATTCCGGCATTTTATAGCCGCCGATAACCAAGATTTTCAACCCTTTTATTCTCTTAAGCCAATTTACAATTTGGCTGAATCTACTCCAATCAGAGTCTTTCTGCATACAGCAAGGCATTACTTCCTCAACAGCCAAAATTAACTCGCCCGTATACAATCCGCTATCCCTTATATCCAGCGGCGAGGCGGATAGAGCGGCGCCCAACACTAACACAACATTTCCATCTTTCGAGATTATTCTTCCCCCTAAATCGTTTATTAGCCGTTTAGGTGATTTTGCGAAAATAAGCTCTATCTCTGTGGTCATCCCTGCTTTTTTGACTATCAAATCAACGAGTTGCTTTAATGGAAATTCCATTCTTAGTTTGGGGTATGGAGAATGAAAATTCTCTTTCGGATCTACAAATACTTCAATTTCAATATTTTCATCTTCCTGATAGGTAAATCTAATTTGTTTATGATTATTTGTAAGAAAATATAGGATAAGCCTTGGGGTTGAAGTTTCTTCGTATTTTTTCCAATCAAACATAATTCTTACGCATTTATTTTTATGAGCGAGAGACAAACTATACTGGGCAAAACTATCTCCCACTTCGCGAAGAGATATATCATAAATGGATTCGCAAAAATCCGCGCACAAAAATCTCTCAAATAATTTTCTTGCCATGCCTTCAGGAGAACACACAATAAAATCCTTAAGCATCACGGGAACGTAATTTTGCATGACCGTGGCTGGCAACTTTTGCATCCAACTTGTCCCGGAATTTGTTCCGGCAAAAGCCGCCTGTACAATCTTTTGTTTTAATGCCTCGTAATTATCGTTCACGAACACAAGGTCAGAAATATTCTCCTCTCGGTTTTCGAATGAGCGAATAAAACGTTCGCTTCCAAAGAAACAATTCATATCCAGAAGCGCATAAACGGACAATAGCTCAAAGATATCAAGCAGGGGAATTTGGCTATTTCCAGAAATAGCTATAATCCCTTCAAGCGAATCGTCCACAGTCATTTTCTTATGAATGACCCGGCTGATAACATTATTGCCGTTCAAACCTATTACAAATGCAATTTCTTCTTTAGAAAACCCCCATTGCGACATTTTCCTGCTTGTAATCTGTCGGGTATACTCAAGTTTTCTCTCAGTCTTATGTTGCTTATCGATCTCTTCCCATATAGCCCGGGGCTCTCCAATTTCATGCAAAGCCACAGCTAAATAAAACAAAGGAATTAAATTATGATGGATACGCATAATTCTGTCTTCTAGACCTCTTGCCAGTATAATATTCCTGAATAGTCCTCTTACATGATCCTCTAATCTGTATTCTGCGACAACCATCACGGTATAAATAATTTGGTTATAGGCTTTTTCTAATTCTGGATCGTGTTTGATAAAAGCCACAATCTCATTAATCACGCTTAAACTCATTCTTTTTCCAAGCACCCTATATATATAATCTCTATGTAATTGATACGGAACAACCATTCCATTATCCAGCGGCGAGCCACCGGTATTATGCAATTTAACCTCACCATAGATCCGAGCCCTAACGCGTTCATATTTAGCTCCCGGTGTCAATTTCTTGACCTCTTGGATCAAATTGGATAAATCTCCTGACCCAAGCATATTATCGCGCAGCCTATAAATATCTTCTTCTTTATCGCAGCCTAAAAAGGTGTTCCTGTTTCTTTTATACCTATCGGGGTTGCCGAAATAATATTCCACAGAAATGTATTTCTTCATCCAATATTCCGGGTCCATGAACTCTCTTGCCACTGAAGTATTGCTTATAAAATAAAACCAATCTTCCTGCTCAATTACTCCCGCCCTGATTACCGGATCATCAGATTGCCAGGCCGCAAGCAATAGCATCTGGATTCTTGTATATTTATTCTTAATTTTTATCCTGGTAAATCGGAAATCCAGTTTTGCGAAAGCCACACCGTAATCATTTAACTTTTCGATTAATTTCTCCAGTAAATCTTCACGGGATTCCTGTAACGATATGATATCTATATCGCTGATATTATCCAGCGGCACGAATCCAAGATCATCAGCCAGATAACGTGCGCTGCCTACGACTAACCCTTTACCCTCAAGAAGAGATTCAAAAAATTTAATATTTAACCAATATTTGCCTTCTCTGGTTTGAAACAGCGGCGAGGCGGCGATATATTGCGCCCTAAGCTTCAAGAATTCCGGATTGAAAGATTCAAAAATATGCTTCAGATGCTTATCTTTTTCTTTAAAATCAATCAGCTTTAACATATCAAATAGATCGGCTCTTACGAAATACTGGGCTGCCGCGGAATGATACGCATCAGCCCGCTCGAACACATCTCTTATTAAATCAAGCCATGGAACAAATCTTAACCCTTTGACTTCTTCTGTGGAAATTCCTAAATTAAGAAGCTGTTCTTCCGATGCATAAATTATATAAAGATATAAATAAGAAACCTCCCTATTGGCCCTATCAGAAGTGCCATATAAAAAGGTATCTTTATCATATCCAGGCTTTCCTTTATGAGCGCTGCTTCCGAACTTATAGAAATACCTGGGCACCCTATAAAGCCTTGTAATATCCAATCCAATTACGCCTATCTCCTCTTCCATTTCCCTACACAAGGACTCTTGAGCGCTTTCTCCTACCGCAAAATGCCCTGTAACGAATAGGCCGCCCCTGTCTTCCTTATCACGGCGGGTCTGTATGGCCACTCTTAGGCCATCTTCCGATACGCCCATAATATGGTCTGTCCTGTGCCAATCACCATCCCTGTGGATTATCTTCCTGGTTTTTGCGATGCCGGTCGGGAAAAGATTGGATCTTTCAATCACGTCGCATACTTCTCCTATTAGGGGCCTTAAAATTTTAATTAATCTTGCAAGCTCGCTTTCGGTTATGCCTAATTCCTGGCTAAACTGGCGCAAATCTACCGTTCCTTCGTGTTTCAGTCTCTCCGCGATCTTAAGCTTTATCTGAATTTCTCTCTCCAAACTTGACTGCTCAAGCGGCGAGGCGCCTTGAGTTTGTGCGCTTAAAGCACTTAAAATACCCTCCAGCACTTCAATCGTTGAATCCAATTCGTTACGATCACGCGTAATTATAGAGAATTGAGGAGGCGTATTCTCACCATTCAGTTTATTCCTAAGCGCTTCTATTATTTTTATAAAAAGCTCTTCTGTAAAATGCGTGCCTATATTGATCTCCCCTTCTTTATACATGCCCCGCACAACACCCATACTATGATATCTATCTCCTCTTAAACTTAGATAAGGCGCACCGCTGTCTCCATAGTTTCCCGCTGTCCCTATACTGTATAATAAACCTTTTTCTAAAAGTAAAATACCTTTCGAGAGGCTATGCTGGGTGGTCAAAATAGTCAAATCGCCGTCTTTAAATCGAGATGCCGGTGGCAACGCTTTAAATTGAACCCACTCCCTGGAAGTTGACTTCTTAGAAACCGCTATAAAAGCGATGTCATCCCGCTTACCTTGTATAATTACTGTGCCTAATCCTACCGGGGAATTTTGGGCTTCAATAAGAACTCTGCCTCCCGGATAAACTTCCGGGTAAAGCTCAAAATCTTCGACGCAATGCCTGGCGGTTGCTAATATGTCGTATTTAGAATTCCCGCCGATACAAAACGCTGTTCCTCCTTTACCTTGGTATGCTGGAGGAAAACTTACGCTAATCTCAAGAATCCCCTGGCGCTGTATTTCAAGAAACATATCGCTCTCTAACAATACCCCTAACCGTTCCGATTGCATTACCTTGCTTAACATACATAATAAAGAATTTATATCTGATAGGTTGCTGTTCCGCTCTTGGAGTATCTCACAGATTACTGAGATGGTACTGAGTTTAAACTGCGCTTTGCCAATACGCATAAAATCGGCGAATGCTTCGCAGTGTTCAAGCTCCAGCGGAGAGGAACCCCTCAGGCAGCTTTCAATGCCGATCTCTTCTGATAGAACATCCGGGATCATATTGAAGGTGAGGGCTATCTGCTCAACAAGGGACAACTCCGAATAGGTAATGGTTCTTTGATAAACCGAATGTTTAGCTAAAATGCGATAAACGTCAACAAGATCAATCCCGCTTTTCCTATGCACATCCTCTTCAGTCCAGCTCCTTACCTTCATTAACCCATAAATCTTACAGCGTAATTTATACCTTTCCAGATCTGATAGTATCCGCATCTCATTAACGGGATAACAATCCCCTTCGTTCTTGGAAGAATTATGTATTTTATTGCCAGCCTCTATGGGCGCATCAAATCCCGCGGCCGTTTCTATTATTAGGGAACCCAAGGAGTCTAAAGACAATTGTTCCGGGCTTAAAGACGGCGATTCCTCTATAATATCTAAACAATTAGCTTGCGCCTGAAGCTCGCCATGAGGTTTATAGATTATTATAGAAGCGGGCTTATATCTCCTACAGAAATCAAATATAATACCCGCGATCTTCAGTTGGTCTCTCAAGGCGCGCGCTTTATGGCAATACTCGTCATTTAAATTTAACTTCACGCTAAGACTTCGCACAAACCTCTCTTTGACCTTGGGCAAGATCCCATTTGTCCCGCGCAACAAAACTATTTCCTCCGGATGTAAATGTAACTCGACAGGCAAGAATCGCGGCTCCAGGTTCCCGCATAATATTTCCTGAAGCAAGATTTGTTCCGGTTTGTCAAATCTCCCCCCCAAAATGCCGGCCAGGATATCCTGTGCTGAAACAACATCGTTGCGATCGCCTCTATTTAACCTCATGGAGGATGAAGAGTTATGCCGGAACTGTTCTATGGAGGCCAGCGGCGAGGCGCCCTGCGGCAAAACAACAGGTGAACCAGAATTCTTCCTATTTTGTTTTTTCCCAAGTAAACGTTGAATTCTTAATCGAGAATAACGGTTAGACAACGAAAAGCTCCC
>SCRK01000110.1 GCA_004298075.1 bacterium
ATTAAAACTATCCCGCTTCTCAATGTAATAATCGAATGAACCGGGGAATTTCCTGATCCTGCCGTTCTTGACCTCAAAAACATTGTTGGCTACGGAGCGCGTAAAATAAATATCATGGCTGATAAAAACGATCGTCCCTTCATAATTTTTTAGCGCGCGAACCAGGGCATCAACCGCGTCCACGTCAAGGTGCGTGGTCGGCTCATCCAAAAGCAGGCAATTGGGAGGGTCGATCAGAAGTTTTGCCAGGATAAGCCGGCTCTTCTCTCCTCCGGAAAGAACCTTTACTTTTTTCTCCGCGTCATCCCCGGTAAACAAAAAAGCGCCGAGAATAGTCCTGACCATTTCCTCGCCCATATAACCGGGGACGGCTGAATAGGCCTCGGCTAGGACAGTATTCTCCACATTCAACACATCCGTGCGCGTTTGCGAAAAATACCCGATATCCACATTGTGGCCGACAACGCGGTTGCCGCAATCTACCGGAACGATCCCTGCCAATATTTTCAAAAGAGTGGATTTTCCCGCGCCGTTCTCTCCTGCCAGGACCGCCTTCTCTCCTTGGGTCACCTCAAAATCTAAACCTTCATAAACATGGATATCCCCGTAGGACTTAGAGACCCCCTGCAAGGTGATCACCCGGTGGCCGGATTTTCGGGTTTGGGGAAAAGAAAAATTCCCGATACTCTCCCGCGGGTCAGGCGGGACAACTACCCTTACATCTTCCATCTTTTCCAGGACCCGGCGTTTGGCCCGCACCGACGCTGCCTTATTCGGCTGGGCGTGGAACCGCTCTACAAATCTTTCCAGTTGCTTGATCTTTTTATCCTGCTCCTTGAATTGTTTTTCCAAATGCGTGCGCTTCTGCGCTTTTATCTCCTCGTAATGCTCATAATTACCGTGCACCTTGGCGATCGAGCCGTTCTCCAGGATAAACGTATAATTGGTAACATCGGTCAAAAATGCTTTGTCATGGGATATCATGATAAATGTCCCCTGAAAACCTGCCAGATAATCCTTAAGCCATAACGCGGCATTCAAATCCAGGTAATTGGTCGGCTCATCCAGAAGCAGCAGGTCATAATGATAGGTAAGCAGCTTGCCTAAAAGGCAGCGCATCTGCCAGCCGCCGCTCATCTGGTTTATAGGACGGTTGTAATCCTTCTCCTTAAAGCCCAGGCCTGAAAGTATCTTCTTGGCCTTGTGCTCCAATTCAAAAAAACCCAAAGTTTCCAACTCATGCAGCACCTCACCGTAATGTTTTGACCCAGCATCATTGCCGGACTCAAGGGTTTCCTTTTCTTTTTTCAGACGCATGATCCTTTCATCGCCTTCGGTCAATTCCGCAAGCACCGTATGTTCGGATTTAAAGCTCGCCTCCTGGGGAAGATAGCCGATATGCACCCCCTTATTCACCCTCACCTCGCCTTTAGAAGGCTCGATCTCCTGCAGGATCAGGGAAAAAAGCGTACTCTTGCCGGTACCGTTGGGGCCGATAAGCCCAATCTTCTCCCCCTGGTTGATATTGAGAGAGATGTCCTCAAAGAGAACCTTTGGCCCGTAGTTTTTGGAGAGCTTGATAATATTGATCATATGTTTAAATTGCGCGGCGGGACTCTAAAGATTTGGAGAGGGTAGTGGCATCGGCGTATTCAAGGTTAGAGCCCATGGGCAGCCCTAAGCCGATACGGCTTAAATGCGCGCCCAACGGCTTAAGTAATTTAGTAAGGTAGAGGGCGGTGGTCTCGCCCTCGGTATCGGCGTCAGTAGCGATGATTATCTCCTTGATGCTCCCTTTTTTTATCCTTTGGATAAGCCCCTCTATCTTCAGGTCACCGGGCCCTCTCCCTTCAAGAGGAGATATGGAACCCAGCAATACGTGATAAACCCCCTGAAAATTACCCGCCTTTTCAATGGCCGTCACATCCCCGGGTTTCTCAACCACGCAGACAACATCCTTGTGCCGCTGCAGGTCCTGGCAGATCTTACAGGTTTCCTCTTCGCTAAGGTTATTACAGATCGCGCATGAACGCACATTCTCTTTTACTTTTGTCAATGACTCGGATAAAAGCTTGATCTCATCTTTAGAAGCGCCCAGGATATGGGCGACGATCCGCTCGGCGCTGCGCCTGCCGATGCCGGGGAGCTTGATCAAAGATTCCATCAGTTTTTCTATAGAAACGGTATAATTGGCCATTAATCTTCCCTGACTATCCTGCCACCGAACATATCAAGGGCGGATTTAATAAATGGGTTGCTGCGGGCGTCGGTCTCCTGTTTTGCCTGGCTATCCAGCACAAAGTTCAGCCTGAGGCTGGCATTGCATGATTCGGAGATCGCTTTTTCAATGATCAATTTATTTTCCTTGCGCTCAAGGGACTCCTTATGCAGGGAATAATTCTTAGGGAAGGCCACTGTCAAAACATCCCCCTGCACCCTGGTTGGTTCCCCCTCGCTTAAATACGTGGATACCGACATCTTGATCTTGGCCAGGTTATTGACGATATTGCCCCATGCATTCTTTACATTATCTAAAGAGACCGGAGGATTTTGCGCGGGGGATTCTTTTATTTCTTTCTCCGGAGATATTTCTTCCTTCTTTTCAGCATGAGGCGTTTTTGATCTTGGCTCAACAAGCGGCGCGGGAACCTTTGCCTGGTTCCTGTTATGCGCCAGCCTGACTAAGCTTATTTCAAGCGGTATGCGCTGGGAATCCAGCCGCCTGGACATCTCCTGTGTAGATACTAAAATATTAAAAGCGATAAAAATATCTTCTAACGATAAAGCCTGGCTCTGCTTGAAGAGCCGGTCGCAAATATCCTGGGGAAGGTCAACTAATTTCGTATCCGCTTTGGAAACTTTAGCCACCATTAAATTCCGGAAATGCTCGATAAGGTTAGAAAGGAATACCCCGGGGTCCTTGCCCTCATCGATAATATCGTTAAAAAGCTGCAATGCCCCCTGCGGGTCCTTTTGGATTATCTTATCGGTAAGCGAAAATAAAACATCCTGTTCAACCATGCCCAGCACGGTGATAGCATCCTTAAGCGATACCTTTTCCTTAGAAAAAGAGACCAGCTGGTCCAGGACGGATTCAGCGTCCCTCAATGAACCATCGCTGCTTTTGGCGATCGCCGAGAGGACTTCTTTATCCACCGCGAGCTTCTCCCCGGCCACGATCTTTTCCAGTTGAGCAATGATCTCAATGACCGGGATCCTCCTGAAGTCCATTCGCTGGCAGCGGGAGATGATCGTAGGCATGACCTTCTGCGGATGGGTGGTGGCAAAAATAAATTTTACGAACTCCGGAGGCTCTTCAAGGGTTTTAAGCAGGGCGTTAAAGCCATCAGGGGTTATCTGATGCACCTCGTCAATGATATAAACCTTGTATTTGCCCAGTGTAGGGGCAAACTTCACGTTTTCGCGCAAAGCCCTGATCTCATCTATGCCGCGGTTGGAGGCGCCATCGATCTCAATGACATCCAGGGAGCGGCCCCGGTTGATTTCCAGGCATGAAGGGCATTTCTGGCAGGGTTTTACCGTGGGGCCCTCTTTACAGTTAAGCGCCTTGGCCAGGATCCTGGCGGTTGAGGTCTTGCCGACCCCGCGGGGACCGGTAAAAAGATAGGCGTGGGCAAGGCGGTTTTTCTGGATGGCGTTCTTCAGGGTAGCAGTGATATGGGCCTGGCCGACTACGCTCTCAAAATCCTGCGGCCGCCATTTCAGGGCGAAAACAGTATAAGGCATGATTTTAGAAATACCCGTTATATCTTAAAATAAAAATGCTCATTACCGCGTAAGCTATACAGATCCAACCGAGCAGCTTGCGCTTTTTCATGAGCCGGTCATGATAAGTATAGATATTACTCTCCAGCTTGGGAAAGACCTTATACCGTATGCCGCCGACCTCTTTGGCGAGCTTTGCTTCAAGCACATCGTATTTACGATATCCCAACAAAAGTATGCCCGAAAAAAACGCCACCACGCAGCTCCAAAAAATGATCTCGCGCAATATGAAAATGATATTTTCTAGATCCATGTCCATCCGCCGCCCCCCTCTCTTTATCCGCCTGCAGCCAATT
>SCRK01000111.1 GCA_004298075.1 bacterium
ACGATATTGGCGATATAGATCTGCGCGCCGAATAATCTAAGCTGTATCGCGCCGATAAAAGCGAGGATCATGCCTACCAGCAAGCTGATGAGGGAAACAAGCGCGAAGGCATCTGCCCCGCAACTCCGCAGGATAGTAATAAGCTCATCCCGGCGAAAATAGGCCTTGCCCTTTACCAGGCGGCCAAAGGCAACGGTGATCTCTCCCAGAAAATTAAGCAGGATGAGGGTGCTTGAGACAAGGTGCAAAACTTTATCCGCCACATTTTCGAGAAACGAAACCTGGGGCTCCCTGCGGGGCATGATCTTCTCATCTATCTTCAAAGCAAGCACGATCAATTTCTCAACACCGGCGGGCAAACCCTGATGGTTAATAATCACGCCTCTCTGCCGGCATTCCCTGAACAGATGGAACAAAAATGAGGCAAGCCCGCTGTCCCATTTGCCTATCTCCGAAAGATCAAAGGTAACCTGGGTTATATCTTTATGGCTGTTAAGCTGCGTAATGACTTCGCTTTCCGCGGGAAGCCCTTCGGAGATCTTCCAGTCACCGCTTAATTTTACGCGCAGCGTATTCGCGGCTGGATGATCAAAGGAAAGCTTATCTAATGGCATTCGGGAATTTTATACAGGTAAGGTGGTTAAATTCTTCTTTCGGCTTCGCCAAAACTGCTTTGAATATACCAGGGGCACTCCCAGCAATTCTTAAATTTACGCTCCGCTATGGCAGCGCAGCCGGATAAAAACCAGCATCTTTTGCCATAGTCATTCTGATAAACCGGACATTTAGCCTTCTCGGCTTCCGGACAAGACCAATACTCCCAACAGTTTTGGGGATCCCGTGGCTTATTCATCTTTATCCCCTTCTAATTTAGTATAACATATTTATTCCCAAATATTAAGCTTTTTTTAATAAAAAGGCCTCTTCCATTTCTGGAAAAGGCCTTTTCTTGCGTATCATATTAGGAATAATTACTGGTTTTAGATGGGCTAAATTCCAGCTCACCCTCAACCTGCGTTTAATAAGCTTTTTTCTGCGCGGTTGGATCTACTTTCTTGGTATCAGCATCTTTTACTGCCGGCATCGATTCATCTTTAACCATGCTGGTAGCAACTGTTTTCTCGGTCGTTGTAGTTTCATCTGACATAACAACCCCGGTTGAGGTTGCTGCCGGCTTTGCCTTCATGGCTTTATCATCAGCGGGCTTGACCATATCTGCCGCTAACGCTAAAGTGCTGACGAAACAAAGAGCCATAATCACAAATAATACTTTCTTCATTCTGATTCACCTCCTCTCATTTGATAAATTGTTTTAATGCTGGAAGGGAAACAATAAACCTAATTTTAGCAGAGTTTTTTTAGCTGTCAATAGATAAATGGGTACGGCGAAATTTAGCGATCGCCTGCCAGCCAAATATTATTAACATAATTACTATTGCGGCGCTGCGCAGGCCCCTGATAGAATAGACCATCTTTTTACTCTTCTGGACCTTATCTTTCAGGAACGCTTCGGGATCGGCCAATGTTTCAAGCCTGGCTGTAAAATCCTTAGCCAGTATTGACTCGCGCTGGTTTTTATCGGTAACCGGTATTTTTTCAAGCTCAACTTTAAGGCCTTTGGCGCCTCCTATAGTATAGGCGACCAGGAGCTTGTCATAAAAGTAGGTTTCCACCCCATAACGCAGCATCATTCTTACCGCGAAAGAATTCGCAAATAGCGTACAAGATAAAAATACCAGCGTTACCGCGATCTTGATTATCCGGTTCATTTAATTTTTTAATCATCTATCTCTTCCATGGGGTGGAAGAGATCGTTGAATGATTCCAGGCTATCACTTGTCATATCTATTATCTTTGATTGGGTATCCATAGTGAGGTGCTGCTGGTTGAATAAACCGGCAATTTTATTAGAGTATTCTTGGATAACGGCGTTATATGACTTGGCGTTAAAGAGATCCTCTAAACTTTGGCCATACCAAGCCGAGGCCTGCCGCATGATCATCCCGGCTGTTTTTGGATCCACCCCCGCGCCAAGAAGAATACCGGTAAACTTTTGAGCGTATTCATCTATCTTAGAGCTGATTACCGCCTGATCCAACTCAGGATGCTCCGCCAATCTGAATTCATTCATGGCCTTCCGGCTAAACTCCTGCGTGATCGCCCCGGCTTCAGGATTATTTTCCGCCGCGAATACGCGGGAAAAACCAAATCCAGCAACAAGCAAGCTTAAAACAAAAAATATAATAATATCCTTTTTCATCCCAGGCTCCTTTCTTATTTCATTTCCCTGAATTTTGCATCTGCCAGGAATACAGCCTATCCTGGGCATCTAAATTAAGCAGGATCACTTCCGTAAGCAACCCTCCTGTGGGCTTGCGGTAAATGCAGGTTTCTTTTATGCCGCTCTGGCCTTGAGCATACTTACATAAAACCGGTTCTCCGTAAATA
>SCRK01000112.1 GCA_004298075.1 bacterium
GCCTAAATCCAGCGCACTCGATGCCATAGCCATCTCGTAGAGGTCCGGAGCCATATCGCCAAAGACGCGCTTGAACTCTTTTGCCTGGACCTGGCCGATGTCTCCTGCTTTGGATGATTCTTTTATCTTTCCTTTCTTTTGTCCCCACTGATAGGTAAGTTTCAGGAACTTCATAAACAGTGAATCGGTGGGATTAACTTCGGGTGTTACCTCCTCATTGGTCTCATCCATTAAAGCCAGCACAAAGGCCTGTATCTTATCCCTGGCCAGTTTATGCAATCCTGATTGTAGCGCTGCATCATCGGCCTTAACCATCTCCAGCAATTTTTCTTTTGTATAGCCCGGTTCATCCATAAGGGCTAAGACGTTTAAGATGATCTGCTGATAGTTGGTGGCGATGTTGAATTTGATTACTCCCGCCTTTGCCAGCTCAGCCAACTCGTCCATATCGCTGCCTGAGGTACCATGCTGGGCAATGGATGCACTATAACGGGCTGCCTCGGCCTGTAATTCTTCGGTTAAGAGGGGCCTGATCTTGCCGACCTGGGATACAGGCGTTAATGTCGTCTTATCAAAATTAGTGCCATGGCCTGAACCGTTGTTGGTAGCAATAAGATCGAACCTAAGGCCTCTTGATTTAAGGTATTCACCCATCACTTTTACTGCTGCGGGGTGGGTCATTTTGGCTTCCATTTCATTGTTGCGCAAAGGATTAGGGACCTTTTTATCCACGTGTCCTACTTCCACTTCTTTGCCGATAAGGATTTCGCCGTTAGCGCCGATAAGATGAGGAACCAAATCCTTATGTTTTATTACAAGCTGATCTACCATATCCAGCTGATAAGCGGTTTCTTCCACGTTATTGGCAGGAAGAAGCAGAAGTTTTTCTTTGTCGGTAAGAGTTTTCCTTATACGATCGGATAATTTACCGGCGATTGTTGCCTCGGCTAACTCACGCATAATTTTATCGTAGGCGGCAACCAACTCGTTAGGAGTAACTCCGGTGCCCTGCGTCTTGGTGTGCAATACGCCAAAGGCACTGTCTAATTCTTTTACCCTTTGCTCGATTTCCCCTGCTTTACCGCGTTTTTTGAGGTCATATTCTAATTTTTTCTTTATCCAATCGTATCTTGCCTGGGCCTGGCTGTTCGCGGGATTAAGCTTGAGGAATTCCGCTCCCCACTCCAGAGACAAGAGGAAGTCATTTTCCAGATTTACCGCTAACTTTTCCGCGGCAGTTCCCTGTTTTTTATAGTAATTCAGGACATAGTCGCCTGCGTATTCATCAAAGATGGTAGAAGCGTCTATGGCTATAGAAGTAAAACCGGCCTTGATCAAACGCTCATTTATATCGGTGATGACTTTACGTTCTTTTACGGAATTATCCTTTAAACTTGCCTGGACTTTTTCAAGCATGGCTGTATCAATGTCATTAACGTCCTCGACCGATTTAAAAGAGTCCTTGCCGTGGATTTTTTCGTATTCACCTTCCAATATCTTCTTAGCTTTGAACAGGCCTTCGCTGTATTGAATATGGTCTCCGTGCAGGATGATCGGTATATTGCAGTTGATCCTGTTGGCGATCTCCTTTATATAGTTTACAACCGTGTTCTCATCCAAGGCATAGCTCAGCTGTGAACGGGCTACTTCAAAGATGATCGCCGCGTTTAACTTCATTGCCGCGCGCATGTGGCCTTCTATCTGGCTGTAGCTGACGATGTTGGTGGCAATAAGGGCTTTCTTGTGCAAACTTAACGCCTGGAAGGCGGTTTTGCCGGGATAGAATTTGCCTTCCTTTGCCGAGAAAAGGCGCGCGTCGGATAACAGGTCAGCGGTTCCCATAGAACCGACTGCTTCCATATAATGCAAGTCACGGCCTTCAATCAAGGAGGCGATCGCCTCATGGGCTATGGAGAGGGTAGAGGAGGATTGTG
>SCRK01000113.1 GCA_004298075.1 bacterium
GCAGCGCCTCGCCGCTGCTGGGATTCGTAAAATTAAAAAAAGAAGTTATCGATATCCTATCAGATTTTGTTAAGGAGGAAAGATATATCCCTAAGGATTCGCCGATAGAAGACTATTCTACGGCCTATTGGGAACTTAAGGGAAGAATAATCAGGTTGCTGGGTTTTGCCGTAAGAATATTTGACCGTGAAGCATTGAAAATATTCATAAATGAGACCCTTGATGAGGTTAATTCCATACTTCGCCGGAAAACAGTCAGCCTGAAGGTTTCCCAAGCCTTGGGAGTATTTAATTGCGACTTATCAAGTAATTTGGATTTATTGTCAGAAGTGATATTTTCCGCTGAGCGGATGGAGCCATTAGAGCTATTAGAATACATGTACGATATTTTGATTAGAAGGATTTTGTCTACTGTAGGCGAAAGAGACATAGATATTTTAAGAGAGGAAGCAAGATTAGTTGCTTCCTGGAAGAATTTTGAAGGAGACGTTAGGTTGCAAATAAGCCCTTATATAATGGATATTCATCCTGAAGATGCCGAATATATCGAAAATAAACTTATTGAATTGCATGTAATGAGCAGAGGAATAGGGCTCAGCGGCTCTTTGGAATTAATTAGCCGGGAAGAAAACCGGCTTATTGAATCGGGGATAGTACCTTTGACAAGCAAAGTAGAAGCTTTTCTTATCGCCAAGAAAGTTTTAAGCGAAACATATGAAGCCGAAGAAGAGAGCGAACCGGAGGAATTTTGTTTCATTTTATTTGATTCGGCTAACGCAGCAAAAAAGCACCTCAAAAAGCATTATGATGAAATGCGGGTTCCATTAAGCGTGCGGAAAATGATATCAAAACTCGGATTGCTGGGTACGGCTGTAATACATTGCGGTTCCGGAGACAGCTATTTTCTGAAAAAACACTTATGGGAAATTATTGATCCGGATGCAAACTCCGCCTCGCCGCTGGCGCAGCGTAATAACTCATATCCCAAAGAGTTGCAACTTAAAAGACAGGTCTGTCGTAACTCATCATCCGCCATCGGGCTTTGTAGAAACGGTCTTGCGAAGACATTGCTGAAAAAAAGAAATGACTACGAATTAAGGCTCCCGCAGTTACAAAAGGAATTTGAGGTTCAATCCTGGGATGTAGGAGGAAAAAGAGTAGGGTTGATGGAGCTTGAGCGGGATGCCGGAGAGTTTGGCTATAAAACGGCCAGGACAGCGGTATTGCCTATTTCTGATGGTTTTTCTTTATTTGTAAAAGGCAACCTAAAGACGCTTCAACTGCTGGATACGCATGCTAAAAGTGTTCTGGTACTGCCCTTTACTAAACAACTTATTATGCCTGATGAATTAATCCAACATATAACTAATATGCCAGAGTTAATGAAATTTAAATATCCAATCATTGCCAGATCCAGCGGTAGAAAAGAAGATGGATTCGTTGAGAATTTAGCAGGCTTGTATGAGTCAGTAACAACAAGGGAAGGGCCAATTGTGCAAATTGTTGAGAGAATATTTAAAGATTTTATTTTTAAGACATTCTGTTATCTCAGGCGAAACGTTGCTGATGACGGATGCGCTATTTGTTTTCAGGAGTATTTAAATTTCGATAAGGCATTCGTCGCGTTTTCTTCTCTATTCGGGGCAACAATAATAGAGTCTGTTTGTGGAGGAGTAGAGGCTGCTACCGGGGTAACATTTAGTCAAATAGATATTGATTCTCCATTGGGATTACCTGATTGGTATTCGCCGGGAAATTCCATCGTGTTCCAGGTAATCGATGACAACATAGATTGCGCAAGAACATTCGAAGATATTCCCGCTAAGATTAATTATGCAGGAGAAATTTTATCAGAAGAAACCGCAAGGCGGGAATTTTGGCTAGCTCATACAGAAGTTATCAGGCTTGATGACGGTAGGGATTTTCGTTCTCCACTGAACCTGGGCGAAATAAAGAAGGTTACACATATCGTAAGAAGGTT
The DNA here is from genome assembly GCA_004298075.1 of bacterium. GTDB lineage: Bacteria > Omnitrophota > Gorgyraeia > Gygaellales > Profunditerraquicolaceae > UBA6249. The sequence continues at coordinate 1,982 of SCRK01000113.1, forward strand.
AGAAGAGAAATCCGGTTATCCTGTAGACGTAGAAGGAGGTTTTGTCGGAGATGACCTTTATCTTGTTCAGAAAAGGCCGATAATTGCTTTAGCCTATGAAGATAGAGCGGAATTTCCTGTTGTCTGTGCTACGCCTTTTCCTGAATCTTGCCTATCTATAGGCAGGATAGATTTTACGGGGAGGATAATTCGTATCAATAGACAATATTTGCGCCATGAATTAACAGCACAAGAGGAGCAAGGGTTAGCTCTTTTTGATGAGCATATATTTGCCGATTATGTATCAGGCAATTGGACAGCATCAGTATATTGGAAGGAAGAAGAGAGCCCAAAGTCAAGGGTCTTTCTCCACTTAAATGGAGCATCAAGAATGGTGCATAATTTGCATTATTATTACCCGCTTATTAAAACCGGAAGATATTGTTATGTGGTAGCCGCCATGATAAGGGAATATGTCGAGAGCTTAGAATATGATGTTTTAGGAGATTTTCGAATCAGCCGCCAGAAAATACGAGTTGTTTCTGACGGCTTATTCGCGCGCTTGTATATAGTTCAGGAAGATATTTCTAGCTCCGGTATCAATGTGCAGTTCCGTTTTGAAGCGAAAACGGAGATAGGCAGCGCCTCACCGCTGGCGCGGCAGCCAAGGTTCATAATAAATCCTTTATTGCCTACCCATGGGGATATACTTTCGCTTGCGGAAAACTATATGGCTCGTAATAGGCAGATATTTGATAAGAACATACTCTTTATTCTTAACGCAGATGCGCATACCGATAAATATCATACCCAAAAAGGCGCTGACGCGACATGGGCCCTGCGTTTGGAAAGCAAGGGTAATGTGATTGTAATACATCTGCCTTCTAAGTTTGGCGGTCCTCAGTGGCATCTTAGAGCAGGCTTCAAGGAATGGCTCGTTGCTCGTTATGCCAGTTATAAACATATGATCGGGGAGGTTTGGCTCACTATTGATTACGACTACTTTTCTTTATCTCAACATAATACCCTGGACTGGGATGCAGAATATTCTGAAAAGATATTTTACTACCATATGTCTCTTGAAGAAGCATGGGAAGAACTGTCTATTTTGTCATCTTTTCTTGAAGACAACGCCATTCTTATTAATCGCGTCATCCCAGCTATCCCCTCAAGTAGTTATGACTACTTATCGCCTCCTCGTGGTTCAAAACTTTATGAATCTTATGTTTTAGAATATCTTGAGTGGGGGGATGCAATCACAGATATGATTCATCGTCAATTTAGCGATTTGGCACGAAGACAAAAGTTAAAAATGCGGGCTCTTCTGCAGAAAGCAAAGATGGAAGTAAAATCTAAGGCTAACTTGAAAGATAAGACTTGTCTTGATCCAAGCCGTATTGTTGCAGTTGTTGAAAGATTAAATGCAATGCGGCCTAGGTCAATATCCTGTGGTGCTGAAGTGTCTGTAAATGCGAGGATTGTGCAGGGCGCTAATGTGTTGAATTCCTGGGGAATGTGGTCAGTTCATGTTGACGTATCGCCAGATATTGATCCTATTAGATTGCTTAAGTTAATAATGAAATGGCTGGAAGTTCGTAATAAGAATATGTGGTCAGAAGTCAAGGGGATGCTTGATGAATTACAGTCTGATGCTTTAGAGGCAAAGATAGAAGAAAGCAGTCTAAGCGCCTCGCCGCTGGCGCGTTCTAACATGCCATATCCCCGGCAGTTAGAAAGCAGAAGGGTGGCACCTTGGGGAACGTCCCCGATGGGAGTGGGCGCCTGCGTAGGAGGAAGGGGAAGTGTCCGCAAACTTTTACCTTTAGAGATTTTGGATGACCGGTATATTAGGAATTTTTTGAGGCTTAAATATGCAAGACCATAGGCAGGCGATCAGGTGGCGGGCGAACTGGCAGGCAAAGATAAAGCTTGAGAATGCGGAATCTGGTGCAGCTAAAGACTTTACTAATTGCCTTATTTATGATATAACTCTTAGAGGGTTAAGAGTTTGTCTGCCTGAGAAAATGGAGGTAGATACCTCCGTAAAGTTCAGCCTGGTTCTTTCCGAAGACTGCACCCTGGAGAACCTGGAGGCTTGGGTTGCCTGGCATAAGGCTGCTGATGGAAACCACTTCCATGGTTTATATTTTACCAAGATCAGCGACCCCTGCAAGGAAAAGCTGTACCGTTTCACGCGAAATAATTTTTGCGAACAGATAAACAAACAATGGTGGAAGGACATTGATAAAGATATGGATATGGAGCAACAGCAAAAAGGAGGTGAAGAGATGGATGACCGCAGGATATTTGAGAGGCTTG
>SCRK01000114.1 GCA_004298075.1 bacterium
TTTTTGTCTTAGGAAGGGCTTTTTTAATTCCTATAGCCGCGTCTTTAAAATGCCGTAAAACCCCATATCCGCCATAACCATGCAGCTGCTCACCCATGACCACGATATCCGGATTTTTAAGCTTTACTTGTTCGATAAGAGCCTCCATCGGGATCTGGTCTGCTTTACCGTCTATAACCGAAACATCCTCGTAACCTCTTTCGCGAACATATGCCGCCCAATGAGCATATAGCTGATTTGGAGAACGATGTATTCCATGCGTTGCCCAGGCACCGACTTTCGGCATAACAAACAAAATCTTCATTATTTTTCTCCTTTCTCAACTACCAGAACTGAATTGATCCCGCCCCTGCCGCGCGAGATTACCAGGGATTTATTTACTTTATATTCCCTGGCCTGCTCTCTTATATAATTCAATCCGTTCAAAGCGGGGATACCCAGGTTAAGTGTCGGCGGAACCAGATTATTCTCCATAGTTAAAAGCGCGGTGATCATATCCAAGACCCCTGATGCCCCAAGCAGGTTACCGAACATGGATTTTGGGCAGCTTAGCGGGATATCTTTTAAGGCATCCCCAAAAACCAACTTAAGCGCTTTAATTTCTGAATTATCCCAGAGCTCCACTGCCAGGCCATCTAAACTTATATATCCTATATCCTGCGGCTTTGCTTTTGCGTCAAAGAGCGCCATATTTATAGCCCGGGCAAGCTCTTTTCCGTCGGAGGCGCAATTGATCCTATCTACCCCGTCACAGGATGTGCCATACCCGCTGATATAACCTAAAATATTCGCCCCTCTTTTCCTGGCCCGCTGGGTACTCTCCATTACCACTATCCCTGAGCCTTCGCCGATCACAAAACCGCTGCGCTGCTTATCAAACGGCCGGTAAGCGGATTGAGGATCATCGTTATTTTTGGAGAGTGCCCCATACGTATTGCAGCATAATAAAGCATAAGGAGTAACCGGAGCCTCCATGCCTCCGGCTATGATCATATTCAACTTGTTCTTATCCAAAACTTTTCTGGCATAACCTAAGGCCATAGATGAGCTGGCCCGGTCGCTGACTACGGTCTTGCTAAAGCCCTTTATCCCGTAATAGATAGAGACCTGCCCCTGGGGTGCTGCGGGAAACCAGGCAGAAGCCATATAAGGAGAAACCCCTTCCCGTCCTTCCAAATACAGATCCCTTAACTCTGTCTCCGCGTAAAGCCAGCCGCCGATAGCGTTGCCTAAGAAAATACCGACCAGATTCGGATCCTCATTCTTGATATCAATACCCGCGTCCTGCAAAGCAGTTTCCGAAGCGACCAGGGCCATATGGCTAAAAGCATCTATCTTCTTTAACAACCTCTCCGAGATATGGCTGTATTTTTCCAGGTCATCGATCTGGCCGGCAATGTGCGATGGATAGAGAGACGCGTCAAAGCGGGTGATCTTTTTGATAAATGAACGGCCGCTTTTAATATTGGCCCAGAACTGACGCTTGCCTATCCCCGAAGGGCTGACTACGCCGATGCCTGTAATCGCTATTTTTTCCATTATCCACCAAACCTTCTTAAAATGAGCGAGGAATGAATCCCCGAGAATCCGCTGCTTGTTTTTAGGATCGTGTTAACTTTTTTTTCTATTGCCTGATTCGGGATATAATACAGGTCGCACTGCGGGTCTTTTTCTTCCTGGTTTATCGTAGGGGGGAGAATATTTTTTTCAAAGATCATCGAAGCGATGGTCATCTCAATGGCATTTGCCGCGGCCAAGGGGTGACCGATCATGGATTTGAATGAACTGATCGGCAGCTTGTAGGCGTAATCTCCGAATATCGCCTTATAAGCGGTGCTCTCAAATATATCATTCATCCGCGTGGATGAGCCGTGCGCGTTGATATAATCTATCTCTGAAGGCTTGACCTGCGCGTCTTTTAAAGCCAGGCCGATACATGTCTCCATTGCCCGGCCGTCTGAAGGAAGATCGGTCATATGAAAAGCATTGCAGCTGGTGCCGAACCCTAAGACCTCGCAATAGATCCGCGCGTTGCGTTTTAAAGCGTGATTTAATTCTTCAAGGACCAGGAGGCCGGCCCCTTCGGCCAAGACAAAACCGTCGCGCTTATTATCAAACGGACGGCTTGCCTTTTGCGGCTGGTCATTACGCACGGACAAAACATTGACCACATCAAATGCCCCGAAGGTGATCGGGGTAAGCGGAGCCTCTGCCGCGCCGCAGATCATTACCTCCTGCTCTCCGTCCTGAATGGTTTCCAGGCCAAAACCCAGCGAGTCTGTTCCGGCAGTGCAGCCGGTAGAAATGGTATTGCAGATCCCTTTTAAACCGTAGCGGCTGCTTATTTCAATTGAGGGGGTATTAAACATAGAGGCGTCATAAAGATCAGGCCGCACCAAAGCCGGATTGATCGGCTTTTTGCCGTCTTCGGTAACCAGGGCAAACTCCTCCTCCATATATTTTGTCCCACAGATGGCATTAGCCAGGCAGACCCCGATCCTCTGCGTATCCTCTTTGGGAAAATCCAGACCGCTGTCATCAATAGCCATTTTACCGGCGGCTACCCCGAACTGCACATAGCGGTCCATGCGCATGGCTTCTTCATGATTCAGGCCTAATTTAAAAGGGTCAAAATCCCTTACCTCTCCGGCAATCTTAGTGTTAAAAACTGAAACATCAAAACCATCGACCCGCCTTACCCCGGATTTGCCGCCTGCCATACCCTCCCAGGCATTCTTTTTTCCGATGCCGTTAGGAGAGATCGTCCCTATGCCGGTGATCACCACTCTACGCTTAGCCATAAACTATTTCTTCTCCTCTACTCTGGTAACTTTAAAAATAATATTCCCGCCGTCAGGGCAGGTGACCGTATCAATGGAATTGGGATCGGGCATAAAGAAGAATTTTGCCCCGAAATTCAAGGCAAACAAGGCCGGAAAAGCGGTGTGGAATGCCGCCCCGCAAAATCCCGGGATACATTTTAGGCCCGTGGTTTCCCATTTGTCTCCCACCTTATATCCGAAAGCGCACTTTCCTTTTGCTTCAACTACCTCAAGGATCATCTTCTTAGGATTGGGGCCTTTATGATTCGGATCGCGCGGAATGAACTCTACCTTACCGTCTTTATCCATGATCTCGGCTTTAAATTCCAGCTTCCCGCCGTCAGGGCAGGTTACCAATAAAGACCTCTGATTATCGCGGAACCCGAACTTCGCTCCGAAACTTAAGGCGTAGATCACCGGAAAAAGCGCGTGCGCCAGGCCTAAGCAAAAATGTTTCGGCGCGTGAGTAAAGTCCTCTAAAATAATCTCATCCCCGGCCTTATATCCGTGGTAACACTCTCCGAAAACACCGGTAACCGTAAGTTT
>SCRK01000015.1 GCA_004298075.1 bacterium
GCCAGTGACATCCTTCATTTTCTGTGCCCCGATCTCCTGAGAACGCTTGATCGCCCGGTTAAAGGTATCCTTTAACGCGTTTTCCAGCTGCGGGTTATCCTTGATCACGATCCCTTTTACTTCTTGAGCGCCATTCATAGTGATCTTTACCAGGCCGTCGGAGCTTTGGATGTCAAAATTGGCATTCTCCAGTTCGCGCTTTACTGCCTGCATCTTTTTCTGCATTTCAAATAAGGCCTTCATTTTATCAAACATGGTTTTCCTTTCTTACCGGTCCACTTTTGGCTTGGACTCCAGCGTATCAGAGGACTTAATGGTAACCGCGAAAATATCCGAAAATGGACGGTCATCTAACCAGCTGTCGCTAAGCAAAATATCTTTTACCGGCTCCGTTGGCCGGGGATTGGCAAAGGTAATGTGGAACATACTGCAATCTTTGCGCACCGGATTATCACCCAAAGAATCTATCTTTGCCCCTTCCTTAGACCATTTGCCCTGCCCCAAGTGGAACCAGTCCCAGAAAACCGGAAGAGAAAAGCTCTTATAAACGCCATCCTGGTAAACAAAGATAATGGTGATAGTGGCATAAAAGTATTTGTCCCCGTATAAACGCATTAACTTGTCATGCTCATAGCTGTTGCTGTAGTTGCCTCCTGCCAGGAAATGCACTTCATCAATTTTCATCCCGGGCCGTATAGGCAATGCAAACATGTTGTTGCCTTCAAGGTTGAGCCTGCCGTAGTCCTTCCACTCCTTTGCACCACGCACCAGAAAGTCTACCCCGTCATAGGTCAGGTATTTGCGGGCAAATACGTTTGGCCCTGCCCCCTCTAAGCTGAAGTTATTCCTGTTCTCTTTTGTAAGATAATAATAATTCCCCTGTTTTTCCCACACTACTTCTGCCCACGACACTGTCATCGGAAACAAAAGCAAGGTTAGGATACATAAGATTTTTTTCAACATTTTAATCACTCCCTTATCATTACTAAAAGCATTTTGAAACGCTCTATTGCCTTTAAAGAATGCGGTTTGTTTGCCGGCATGATGATACTCTCCCCTGCCGTAACAGAATGCGGTTTACCATCAATAGTAATCTCTGCTTTGCCGTCAATGATGTAAACGAAGGCGTCAAATGGCGCGGTGTGTTCACTTAATCCCTGCCCCTTATCAAAGGCAAACAGGGTCACCGTCCCCTTATCCTTCTTGATCAACTCTTTGCTGACAACCGAGTCATCCTGATAGTCTACCAAGCTAACCAAGCTTCCTGCTTTTTCAATAATATCCATCTTAGAAACCCTTTATTTATTGAAATTAAATTCTTTTTGCGGAAGCTTCTTTCTAATTAATTCCGCGATCTTATCAACAAACTCCTCAGCAGCCTTTAGGGCGTCTTTAGCTTCCTTTATTGAACAGGGAATTTCGGGCTCGTAAATAAACCTGTTTCTTTTCCTCCTCATAAAATCATAATCATTAATAAGCCGCTTAAAATCATCCCCTAAAACTAAACTTACAAACCTCACCGCAGTTAAATGCTTATCCTTTATATCCGGCCTAAACCCTTCAGCGAACATAAGCGCTAAGCCTGAACGCAGCATCGCATTATAAGCATAATTAAAAGCGCATTCTTCATCTTGGCCTAAGTTTCTTTTAGCGGTCTTAAGATCAACATAAGCGCGCTTTAGCAAATTAAAAATGGCTTTATAATCAAGAGGGCACCTCTTAATTAATCCGTCCTTAAGAAGAATTTCTTTTGATTCTTTATAGTTCATTTTCTTTACCTATCAGCATTATCTTAGGCTTCTTTAATAAATCCGTAATAAAACCGCCCCTGGCTCTCTTTTTCGCTTTATACTCCTGCCAAGAGTAAATAGTAGGGTTAATTTCCCTTTTTAACCTCTTTTCTAAGCTGGAAATCTTCTCATTTAAAGAAGAGTTATCCTGGTCTCCGATGATCATAAGGTCAATATCGCTGGCAGAATTTTCTTTTTTGGCAGCGAATGAACCATAGATAAAAGCGGCTTTTATCCCTTTAATTGATAATAGTGGTCCTCTTAGGCTTGCTTCTACGCCAACGGTTTTGGAAACAATGCTTTTTAATTCATTAAATAAAGGATGTTTTTGATTAAGAAAGTAATAAAGAAGATTGCCGGTTTTCCGCGTATCAAATAAATTATCTTTCTGAAACCTGATAAGTTCCCTGCGTATGCTGCCGGCGGAATATCCTAAAATGCGCTGGAGCTCTCTGAGATAATATCCTTTGGAAGGATTGGTGAAGAAAAGTACGAGCAGGCCTTGCCTGATTTTAGATTTCGCGATATAGAAGCTGTCTAGCATATGGACTCCATTTTGAGTACAATTGTACTCAAAATAGGCTACATTGTCAATAATAAACCTCGGCGGGTCCTGCCACTGCGGCACCCTGCCGTGCTCACTACCGTTGCGCGCGGCAGGGGACCCGCCTCCGTGTCACCCCTCGGAGCGAGCCCAACCCTCGCCCCCCACTAAAACAATTCTAATCCCGTTTTCTCGTATTATCGATTACTTAAAATCGGCTTAGGTGTTTTACTATTAAATTTTGCTTCTGTCTTAAATGTAAAATTATTGTAATAATCTTTCTTGTTTATCTCTACACTTAACTTTATCGTTTCTTTAGGAGCAAGATTATTAATAACTGTTTGTGAAAAGCCGACATTATTGAGATCATTGCCATGCAAAGAGAAACTTGTACCCATACTTATATTACCTGAAGTTACCGTTTCCGGACGTCCTTGCTCTGGATGTATACTAACATCTACTTCTCTAGGATGGTGCGATATTATATTAATATCATAAATTGGATTTGAACTTTTATTGGTTAAATAAACATAGAAAGTCTCTTTTCTAAATTGGCTATTACTACATATTATATTCTTTGCTTTAGGTGAAATATTGATAACCGAAACATAATTATTCCAGAAATATGGAATTACATAAAAAATCAATAGTGGGATAACAATAACAGCGGCCCAGTTTTCCATTAGCCATTGCCGAATTGATTCCATAATTGTTTCCCTTCCTCGCTTTTTATGCGACATAAATATCCTATATAATGAACCTGGCGGTTTTCGCGCGAATGTCGATTTTAGCCAATGGAGCTTGAGTATTTCGGGTATCCCCGTGGAGCGAAGCGACAAAACGGGGATGGCGATGCTGTTTGAGTGCCGTCTCCGCTAGAGCGGGACGGCCGAGTTCAGCAGCCACCGAAATGCGAAAGATCATTGGCGTTAAAAAATCGACCTGAGCGAGAAAACTGACAGGTTCATTAGAAAGAACGATTATTTCTTGTCTTCTTTTGCCTTTAATGGCAGAAAGCCGGCCATTTCGCCGATCACATTGACCAGCTCTGTATTCGCCGGAACCACGATCTTGGCATTATTCTGCAAAGACTTCTCCACCGCTTCAAGCTTGCGTAAGACCTGCGCATTACCCACAAAATAATGCTCCGCTGCTTCATTGACCAGCTTGATCGCCGCTGCCTCACCTTCTGCTTCCAAGATGCGCGCCTGCTTAATGCCCTCTGCCTTCTTGATCTCCGCGCGCTTTTGTCCGTCGGCTACGGTTTCCGTGGCAGTGGCAAAATCAATTGCCGCGATCTTCTCATTCTCCGCCTTGACTACCTTATTCATCGTCTCCTGCACATCCTTGGGCGGGTCGATCTCCTTTAACTCTGTTCTGACGATCTCCAGGCCCCAGCTGGCTGTCTCTTCACAAAGGGTTTTATGCAGCTCGGCATTGATCTTGCCTCTTTCGCTGTTGGCGGATTTCAAAGTAAGCGTGCCGATGATATTCCTCAATGTGGTGCGGGCTAAATTCACGATCTGCCATTGATAATTATTCACGCTATACTGGCAGTTCTTGACATCCGCCTCATCGGCTTTTACTTTGAAATAAACCTGGGCGTCAACCTTTGCGTTTAAGTTATCATTGGTAATGATCTCCTGTGGCTCGGCATCAACCATCTGCTCGGTTATATTGATCTGGTAGAGATTTTCAACTACCGGAAGCACCCAGTTAAATCCAGGAGTGGCAAAACGATTGTATTTACCGAATCTTTCAACCAGGCCCCGGTGCGTAGGCCGGACAATGCGGATACCCAATAAAAAAATAAACACGGCTGTGACAATAACTAAAGTAAATATATTCATAGCATACCTCCATTATTTCTTAAGGGACAGTCCCCCCTTCGGGGACAAGTCCCTGCTAAACTATCTCCACTTCCTTATTCCCTTTAACCGCGCTGCCGATGAGCCAGGATTTTAGTTTAAGCTCGGCTAACTTCTTGATTACCGCCGAAGCTGCCTCCTGATTGACAAACAAAACCAGGCCAATACCCATATTCAGAGTATGATACATCTCTTTATCCTCAACATTTCCTTTTCTCTGGATAAGCCGGAAGAGCTCAGGCACACGCCAGGAGTTCTTATCAATCCGGGCATTAATATTGTTCGGCAATATGCGGCTGATCTTATCGTAAAAAGCGCCGCCGGTAATATGGCTGATACCGTTGACCTGGCCGGGAAAATCCTTTAACAATTGCAGGATGGGCTTAACATAAAT
>SCRK01000115.1 GCA_004298075.1 bacterium
AGCGGCCCTATAACTGCGGCAAATGCCGCTCCGGAATTGATGCCGAAGACCGCCACCGCGACCGCAATCGCTAATTCAAAGTTATTGCTTGCCGCTGTAAATGAAAGTGTTGCTGTCTTTGCGTAGCCGGCATTAAACTTCTTTCCCATATAGAATGATAGTAAAAACATTACTACAAAGTAAATAAGCAGAGGGATGGCGATCCTTGCCACATCAAGCGGGATCTTGATTATATACTCTCCCTTCAAGGAAAACATAACAATAATAGTAAATAATAAGGCGACTAAGGTTAGCGGGCTAATTTTAGGTATGAACTTATTCTCATACCACGCTTTATTTTTCAATTTAATAAGAGCGAAGCGCGTAATAACGCCGGCTATAAATGGAACGCCAAGGTATATAAAGACGCTTTGCGCGATTTGAGCAATGGTAACATTGACCGCGATACCATGCAGCCCAAACCAAGTCGGTATAATAGTGATAAAAACCCAAGCATATACTGAATAAAACAAAACTTGAAATATAGAGTTAAACGCAACCAATCCGGCGCAGTATTCAGTATCCCCTTTGGCTAAATCATTCCAGACTATTACCATAGCAATGCATCTTGCCAAACCGATCATGATCAAACCGACCATATATTCCGGGTAATTTCTTAAAAACAATACGGCCAGGGCAAACATTAAGATAGGGCCGATAATCCAGTTTTGCACTAACGATATAGATAGTATTTTGAAATTGCGAAAAACATCTCCCATTTCTTCATACTTAACTTTAGCCAATGGCGGATACATCATTAATATCAGCCCTATGGCGATCGGGATATTGGTTGTTCCAACCTGGAACTTACTCCAAAAATGAGCAATCTGCGGATAGAAATAGCCCGAAAAGACACCTACGGCCATAGCAAGAAATATCCATAGCGTTAAGAATCTATCCAGAAAAGATAATTTACCCGTAACACCTGCTTTCATTCCTTCTCCTTCTTTTTAATTTTACCCCAAATAAAAACCCTCTGCAAGTATTTTACTCACAGAGGGTTGGAATATTCTTCTCTCCGCCATGGACTAATTTCGTAACTGGTTAGACCCAGGGGAAAGGATAGAAATATATAAAGAACTAGCTATGATTACTTAAGAGCCTCTTTCACTCTCAATATATCGGCTGCTCACGCCATCCCCTATGTCCATTGTCCATGTTTATGATTTAATAATCTCTCTTTCTCTAATTTATTCTCTCTGGAAATAGCAAAGAATAGAATTATAAGAATGACTATTGAAGAACCTATCGTGCCAAGATTAAGTCCTCCCATTTTAATAGGCTTGGTAAGGAGATCGCCGAATGTAGCACCAAAAGGTCTTGTTAAAACAAATGCCACCCAAAATAATAATACTCCGGAAATTTTGGTATAAAAATGTAATAAAGCTACGATGACAAGTATTACAGATAGCACAATTGCACCATTCAAAAATCCGAGCCCCATGTTAGTGGCAAGAAAATCTCCCGCAGCCGTTCCTAATGTATTTGCGAATAAAATGCCATCCAATAAAAAGATTCGGCTTTGAATGTAGTAATGTATTCTACATTTATTGATTTTTCCTTTTTATGCCAGGTTGCCAGAACTATCAATAGAATTGCTATTAAAATTAAGGACCCTCTTGTATAACCAAGTTTTAATGTGCGGTCAATGAAATCTGACATCGCAGTGCCCACTATAGCAGAGGCGGTAAAAGTCAACCAATACATCCAGGGATGATAACCCTTCAAAGATAGCTTAATCGTCAGCAATATTAGAAACAAACTCATAAATATCATAATAGTCTCCCAATAACCTAAATTAAAGGTCATGGAAAACATATCCGCACCGGTTTCCCCCAGTGTTGTTGACGCTATTTTAATAACCCAATATAAGAAAATGATGTGTGGGACTCTATTTCTTATAGACATTTCACAAGAAAATAACTCATGTTATATTCTTTATTCCAAACAAAACCCTCTGCAATATATTTTATCACAGAGGGTTAAGAAATCAAACCCACCGCCATGGACGACCTGAGAAGGATAAACCCTACCGTGACCAATTACAATTATGACGGCATGCCAAAACACGCAGCATTATTATCCCAGTACTGACAGTGGAACGTACCCACACCAGTACCTGGATAAAAGGTCGTATAGATCGTATAGTACCTCGAGGCGTCAGGAGTTTTTCCCCCGCCGCCAGTTTGGCTATTGCATCTGCCAGCAAGCAAAGTCACCTGAGTCAAGTTAGGGGTACCTGTTATCTCATAGAAATAATAATCAGCAGAATTACATACAGCAGCCGTAGCATCCACCCCCACGTCGGCATTCTGTATATTGGTCATATCACCATTCTCCAACCAATATTGATAGGCAAGCTGACGCATAGTGCCTAGACGCACCTTAGCTGAAGCAGTTCTTCCTTTCTCCACCATAAGGGAGTATTGGGTAATACCTACTGCAGCAAGTATGCCGACGATGATTATGACTACGATTAGTTCGATTAACGTAAAACCATGCTTCTTATTGGAATTGACTAGTGAATTGTCTTCTTCAGAGAGAGAGAGAGAGAGAGTCTGTACTGCTTTGGCTGGTTTACTGGCTTTTAGGCTGGGAAGCATTATAGTTTATAGGGTTAAGTTGCGGTTACATAGGCAATTATACTACTCTTTTAATATATACACAATATTTTAAATAGTTATCCATAATTTTGGCAATAAAAAAGGCACCTATTGCTAGATGCCAGATTTACTCCCCCTATATGATACGTTTCGCAACTGGTGCATGACGGAGGAAATTGAGAAATTGCATAAAGAACTGACCGATATTTCTTGCTAAAAAGTTACGACCTTATCGCTTTCTTCGATAATCTCATACATATCCTTCATTGTGTTAATAGGGCACATTTCATTGTCTTCCTGATTACGGGATTTAATACATGTTCCGCAGGCAAGTATTTTTCCACCAGACTGAAGAAACTTCTCTGCCTGCTCAATGGTATTGAATTTATCCGTGCTTATCTTCTGATACTCAACACCCTTACCAGCCAAAAACACTTTAACCTCATCTTTTTGCCCAAGACAAAAGTTTGCATACCGCAGGGCATTCCAAGAAGTTTCCGCATCATTACTTGAGATAATAACTCCTATTTTCATTATAATCCTCCCTAATGGCAACCGTGCTGGCCGCAGGCATTCTGCGCGGTTATCTCCTCAAGCCCGCCTTTGGAGAACTGGCTGACGATATCTGCGACTGTACCCGGGATAGCCCGATAAGCTTTGATCCCACCCTCATTGAGCTTTTGCACTGCCCGGCCACCCATTCCACCAGTAACCACAGCATCAATCGACTTTCCCATCAACGCATTCATTGGTTGACACATACCGTGCGCGTGATGTTGGTTTGCATTATCAATAATCTCTACGGAATCTTTTTCTGTATCAACAATGGTAAAATACGGCGCGCTGCCGAAATGTCCATAAACCTTAGCGCTCTTACCTTCATTTGTTTCTGTCGGGATACATAGTTTCATCTTGCTGCTCCTTTCATGGCTATAATAACAGTCTGACACACGTCCCTATAAATCTTAACAACCAATCCTGCATTCTCTAAATATTCTTTTACGGCCGATAAGGGCATTTTAGATGCCGCGTGGCTATGCCCATCTAACGCGTGCACCTTTTCCATTATCTTCTCCCCTCGTTTATTCAAATCAGCGATAATAAGCTCGTTTTTCGCCACCCGGATCATTTCCTTTAAGCATTTAACCGGATTTTTAGCGTGATGGATGAAATTCACTGAAATCACATAATCAAAAGAGTTATCTTTATATTTCAACTTTTCGGCATTCATAATCTTAAGCGATACAGATTTATCAAGTTTAAGGCTTTTAAGTTTTAGCCTGGCTGTTTTTTGCGCTTTCCTATCCAGATCGATTGAAACTGCCTTTAAACCCTTCTTTGCCAAAGCAACAACCATATGCCCCTTGCCTGTGCCAACCTCAAGAACTCTTCCGCCTGAAATTTTAGCTTTTGTAAGAATGAATTTTCTGGCCTTGGGGATATCGTAACCATAACTCTTGAACAGCTTCAGCCTGTCTTGGTCCTGCTTTATTAAATTATCCATTTAGCCTATCCTCTTGACCTTTCCGCCTTCTATCTTTAAAGCTTTGGCGTTTAAAAGAACATCCGCTATCTTTTTATGCGCCTTCCCTATGATATTGCCGAAAGTCTGCCGGGAAATATTCATTTTTTTGGCTGCGTCTTTCTGATATAAGCCTTCTAAATCCGCAAGCCTAACCGCCTCTAGTTCATCCAGCATAAGATTCACTTCTTCCAGCATATCCAAAGGTATGCCCCGTGGCTTAAAGTAATTTGTATCGGGATTACATCTTATCCGCCTGCACCTGCACGGCCTAGGCATATATCCTCTCTTTAGTTATTGGCATATGCTAATAATACCACACCCAACGAATCTTGTCAAATTCAAGTTTAGAAAAACAAAAAACCCGGCTAATTTTACAGCCGGGCTTAATGAAGATTGGCTCCCCCTCTAGGACTCGAACCTAGGACCTGGAGATTAACAGTCTCTCGCTCTACCAACTGAGCTAAGGGGGAATTGATTAGAGAATTGTGAGTGGTATTTTAACACTAGATAATCCGGCTTTCAAGGGCTTTTATTTCGGCGTCAAGCAGGGAATTTTCCTTCTCGATCTCCTTCATCCGCCGGCCGTACTCCTTGGCCGTCTCTTCATCGCGATAAAAATGCGGGTTGGAGAGGGCGCGCGCCTTGGCGTAGCTTTCCAGCTCCAGCGCCTCCTTCTTTTTCTCAAGTTTGTTGATCTTCTCGCGGATAGCGGCATTATGGGCCTTGCGCTTCTTTTCTTCCTCCTTGAGCAGCCGCTCTTCTTCTTTTGCTTTCTCCTTTGTCTCATCAACCTGTTTGCGGCCTAAAGCTTTTGCCTTACGCTCGGGCGCAGCTTCATTAAAACTATCCCGCTTCTCAATGTAATAATCGAATGAACCGGGGAATTTCCTGATCCTGCCGTTCTTGACCTCAAAAACATTGTTGGCTACGGAGCGCGTAAAATAAATATCATGGCT
>SCRK01000116.1 GCA_004298075.1 bacterium
ATAGCCATACCTCACGCGAAATGCGACTGCGTGGATAAATTAGTCGCTGCCTTTGGCCTCTCCAAGAAGGGGGTCGATTTTGATTCCCTGGACGGGGAATTGGCCTATATCTTTTTTCTGCTCGTGGCCCCGCAGGATTCCGCCGGCCCGCACCTTAAGGCGTTAGCCAGGATATCCCGCCTCCTGAAGGATAAATATTTCCGCGATACCCTGCGCGCCTGCGCTGATGAAAAATCCGTGATCAAGATCATCATGCAGGAAGACGAAAAGAAGATTTAATTTTTTATCAATCATGAAGGGACTTTCTATCGGTATCTTAAAATGGCTTTATCCCGGTATAGGCATTAAGCGTTGGATAGGCTTAAGCACTTTCGGGGTCATACTTTTGATCCTGGGCACGGCCAATCTGCGCAGCGAGGAGTTTTGGCTGATCCAGCTTTTGGATGCTTTGGTCGTAATATCGGGTATTATAATTTTGATCTTAGGCATCAAGCGCCTGATGCGCTCTTTTATCATCGTGGTCGCTCCTTCTTCGAGAGGCACGGAGCTCGTCGATATTTTATACCAGAAGAAGCATTTAAGCCGGGGGCCCCGTATTGTCGCTTTGGGAGGGGGTACGGGGTTATCCGTACTTTTAAGCGGGTTAAAAGCGTATTCTTCGAACATCTCGGCTGTAGTTACGGTAGCTGATGACGGAGGCTCAAGCGGCCGCCTAAGGCAGCAGTTCGATGTCCTGCCTCCCGGAGATATACGTAACTGCCTGGTAGCTTTAGCCGATGCCCCGGTGTTGATGCGCGATCTTTTTCAGTTCCGTTTTGACAAGAATTCCGAATTTTCCGGCCACTCTTTCGGGAACCTCTTTCTGACGGTGATGACCCGGCTGACCGGTGATTTTGAGAAGGCGATCAAGGAGACCAGCAAGGTCCTGGCCCTGCGCGGACAGGTCATCCCCTCTACTTTAGATAATGTTAAGCTGGTCGCGCATTACCAGGACGGCTCGACGGTTGTGGGAGAGAACCTGATCCCCAAGGAGATGAAACCGATCAACAGGGTTACTCTTAGCCCCGAAAGGCCTTCGGCTACGCCGGATGCCTTAAGGGCGGTCAAGGAGGCCCAGATCATTGTTTTAGGGCCGGGATCTTTATACACCAGCATAATCCCTAACCTTTTGATCAAGGAGATTACCCAGGCGGTGGCGGAATCCGGGGCGATCAAGGTTTATGTCTGCAATGTGATGACCCAGCCGGGGGAGACGGATAATTACAGCGTCTCTGACCATGTAAGAGCGCTCTCCAGCCACAGCCTGCCGCGTATACTGGATTATTGCCTGGTGAATAACGGGGAAGTACCTCAGGAGGTGCTCAAGCGTTACTCCAAGCAGAATTCGCAGCTCGTAGTAAATGACCGCAAGAAGGTTGAGAGTATGGGTTACCGGGTAGTGGAAGATGATTTCACCATGGTCCAGGATGGGGTGATCCGGCATGATTCGGAGAAACTGGCAAGGATAATTTTAAGCTTTATCGAAGAGATATAAAGATGGCTTTGCTAAAAAAAGAATTTACCGTGAAGAATAAGCAGGGGCTGCACGCCCGGCCTGCCGCGCTATTCGTGCAGGTGGCTAATAAATTTGATTCCCGCATTACCGTGCGCAGGGATGCCGAAGAGGTAAACGGAAAATCCATAATGGGTATCCTTATGCTCGGCGCCGAGAAGGGGAGTATTATCGTCATCGAGGCCGACGGCAAGGACGCGGAGCTGGCCTTGTTTGAATTAGAGAAGATAATCAGCAGCGAGGAAGAGTTATGATCCGGTTAAAAGGGATTGCCGCCGCAGGCGGGATAAGCATCGGCCCGGCTTATAAGCTGGGCCGGGAGGAATTCGCAGTCCTAGCCGAACGGATCGGTTGGGATGATATTCCGGGGCAGATCCAGCTTTTCGAGGAAGCGCTGATCAAGACCCGCAGGGAGATCATCGAGCTGCAGAAAAGGATAGCCGGGGAGATGGGCCAGGAGGAAGCCCAGATCTTTGACGCCCACCTTCTGGTTTTGGAAGACCGCATGCTCATCGAAGAGGTCATCTCGCGCCTGAAGAAGGAGCAGCTTAATGTCGCCTATATATTTTCCGAGGTATTAAAGAAGTATATCAGCGTTTTTTCCAAGATCGAGGATGAATATCTTAAGGAGCGCACCTCAGATATAAATGATGTCGGCAGAAGAATATTAAGGAACCTTCTGGGTAAAGAAAAGAAGGGCTTAGGTGACCTTAAAGATAAAGTGGTTATTGTCGCGCATGACCTTTCTCCGTCGGACACAGCGGCCATGCATAAAAAGAATGTCGCCGGCTTTGTTACCGATATCGGAGGCAAGACCTCTCATACGGCGATCATGGCCAAGTCCCTGGAGATCCCGGCTGTAGTGGGAGTGGAGGGGGCGACCCTTAAGATAAAACCCGGTGATATCCTCATAGTTGACGGAAGCCTGGGCCTGGTAATCGTTGACCCGGATGAAGCGACCCTCAAGGAGTACCAGGAAGAGTTAGTAAAATTAAAAGGGATCGCCGACAGGTTCCTTTCGGTGAAAGACCTGCCTGCCGTTACCTCAGACGGCCACACTATCGCGATAAGCGCCAATATCGAGTTCCCCGATGAGGTGCCTTCGGCCAAGCTGCATGGGTGCCTGGGCATCGGGCTTTACCGCACGGAATTCTTTTATATGAACCGCAAGGATTCTCCCACCGAGGAGGAGCATTACCAGGCATATAAGTATGTTGCCGAGGAGATGAGCCCGCAGCCGGTAGTCATCCGCACTTTGGACTTAGGCGGGGATAAATTTTTGTCACAGTTCAATATACCGAATGAAATGCAGCCCTTCCTGGGCTGGCGGGCGATACGTTTCTGCCTGGCCCGGCCGGACATATTCAAGCTGCAGCTGCGCGCTATCTTACGCGCTTCCGTGCACGGTAACCTGAGGTTGATGTATCCGATGATCTCCGGGATCGAAGAACTGCGGCAGGCCAACTCCTTTCTTCAGGAGGCAAAGGATGAGCTGCGGCAAAAGGGGATGGAATTCAATGATAAGCTCGAGGTGGGGGTGATGATCGAAGTCCCTTCGGCGGCGATGACCGCCGACATTTTAGCCAAAGAGGTGAATTTCTTCAGCATTGGGACAAATGACCTGATCCAGTATTCCCTGGCTGTTGACCGCGGGAATGAGAAGGTAGCTTATTTGTATGAGCCGGCGCATCCGGCGGTTTTAAGGTTGATCAGGAATGTCATTGATGCCGCGCACTTCGCTAATATCAAGGTAGCTATGTGCGGGGAGATGGCCGGGGAGCCGTCATTAGCATTGATTCTCTTGGGGCTTGGCCTGGATGAGTTCAGTATGCCTCCACAGATGATCCCGGAGCTGAAATTCATAATCCGCGCTATAGGCTTTAAAGCCACTCAGGAGATCGCAAAGCAGGCAATGGGCTTTGTGACCGGGACAGAGGTAGAAAAGTTCGCCCAGGAAAGGTTAGCGGAGATCCTAAAATAATGAAGGCGCTGATTCTGGCTGCCGGTTACGCTACCCGGCTTTATCCTTTGACAAAAGATTATCCAAAACCCTTGCTTGAAGTTAAAGGCAGGCCGATCATCGATTATATAGTTGATAAATTAAAGGCGGCTCCGGGCATCGATGAGATATATGTCGTTACGAACAGTAAATTCATCCGGTTTTTCCGCGGCTGGGGCAAGAGCATAAAGTTCTCCGGTAAGATCACCCTGATAGATGACCTGACTAAAAGTAACCGGGCCAGGTTAGGGGCTATCGGGGATATGGATTTTGTGATAAATAAACAGGGCATTAAAAATGACCTTTTGGTGGTCGGCGGGGATAATCTCTTCAGCGGCTCATTAAAAGATTTCCTCTCTTTTTCCCGCGCCCACCGGTCTGCTCCCTGCATAGGCTTATATAGATTAAGGAACAGTAAGGATGCCTCCCGTTACGGTGTGGTCAAACTGGATAGGCGTAAAAAGGTGGTCAGCTTTATTGAGAAGCCCAGGAATCCGGAGTCGCAGCTTGTAGCCATGTGTTTGTACTATATACCCAGGGATCTTTTGGTTTCAGTCAGGGAATATATGCGGGATAAGAAGAAAGAGGCTGATACCACCGGAGGTTATATCGCCTGGCTTAAAAGCAGGGTGGATGTCTACGGTCATGTATTCAAAGGCTCCTGGTTCGATATCGGTGATTACAAGTATTTAAACGCGGCAAAGGAAAAATTTGCCTAATTATTAAGGAGGAGTTATGTCAGCGCGGAAACATTATTTTACTTCAGAGTCGGTAACCGAGGGCCATCCGGATAAGCTGTGCGACCAGATATCAGACGGGGTTTTAGACGCCTGTTTAGAAAATGATATTTATTCCCGCGTAGCCTGCGAGACTTATGTGACCATGGGGCTTTTGATCGTAGGAGGGGAGATAACTACCAGTAAATTCGTTCACGTGCATGAAATATGCAGGAAGATAATTGAAGGGATAGGTTATGACCATCCCAAATACGGGTTTGATTTCCATACCTGCGCCATACTTAACGCTATTCATTCCCAATCGCCGGATATATCGCAGGGAGTTGATGCCGGAGGTGCCGGGGACCAGGGCCTGATGTTCGGTTATGCCTGTAAAGAGACAAAGGAATTGATGCCTTTGGCTATTATGCTTGCTCAGAAGCTCGCCTTGCGCTTAACAAACGTGCGCAAGGATAAAATTTTAAAATACCTCGGGCCTGACGGGAAAACCCAGGTGACTATCGAATATGATAATGGAAAACCCGTGCGGGTGGATTCCGTGGTTTTGGCCTCTCAGCATACTGAAGATATTCTGGACAAAAGCGGCAAACGGATCACCGAGAAGGCGCGCAAGGAGATCATCCGCGAAGTCGCCGGCCCGGTGCTAAAGGACTGGGTGGATAAAGATACCAAATATTTTGTCAATCAAACGGGAAAATTCGTTGTCGGCGGGCCGCAGTCCGACACCGGGATGACCGGAAGGAAAATAATCGTGGATACTTATGGCGGGACAGTTCCCCATGGGGGCGGCGCATTTTCAGGTAAAGATCCCACTAAGGTTGATCGTTCCGCTGCCTATATGTGCCGTTATATCGCCAAAAATATCGTGGCCGCGGGCTTAGCGGAAAAATGCCTTATCCAGCTTGCCTATGTTATCGGCAGAGCGGATCCTTTGTCGGTGATGGTAAAGACCGAGGGAACATCTGTTATGCCTGAGGATAGCCTGGTGAAATTGATCCGGCAGAATTTTCAGCTCACCCCTAAAGGGATAATCGAGTCATTGAATTTACGCCGGCCCATCTACAGGAAGACCGCCAGTTATGGGCATTTTGGCAGGCCGGACCCGGATTTTACCTGGGAGAAAACAGATAAGGTGCAAGCTTTGAAGAAACAAGCGGCAAGATTATAAAATAAGCATAGGGTAGATAGTAGTCAGTAGATAGTATGCAGTAAAAGAAAGGGCGATATGAATTACGATATCAAGGATATAAAATTGGCTAAAAAAGGTTCGTTAAGGATTGAATGGGCAGCCAGGAATATGCCTGTGCTTGGCCTGATCAAAGAGAGATTCAGCAAAGAAAAACCTTTAAAAGGGCTAAAGATCGCCTGCTGCCTGCATGTTACTACCGAGACCGCGGTGCTGGCCCAGGCTTTGAAATCAGGGGGAGCGGATGTGTATATCTGCGCCTCTAATCCGCTTTCTACGCAGGATGATGTGGCTGCCGCTTTAGTAAAGGAATTAAAGGTGGGGGTCTTTGCCGTCAAGGGTGAGGATACCAAAACTTATTACAACCATATAAAAGCAGCCCTGGCAGTTAAGCCGGATATTACCATGGATGACGGAGCGGACCTGGTAAGCACCATTCATCAGCGACCGGCAAGCGCTCATGCCAATATTATCGGCGGCACGGAGGAGACGACGACGGGCGTTATTCGCCTGCGCGCTCTGGCTAAAGAAGGCAAACTGCGCTATCCGATAATCGCGGTCAACGATGCTTTAACCAAACATCTTTTTGACAACCGTTACGGCACAGGCCAGTCAACTCTTGACGGGATCATCCGCTCAACGAATAAACTTGTTGCCGGAGCCAATTTCGTAGTTTGCGGTTATGGCTGGTGCGGTAAGGGCGCGGCCATGCGCGCTAACGGCATGGGCGCGAAGGTGATCGTTATTGAGGTTGATCCTTTGCGGGCGCTTGAGGCGACTATGGATGGTTTTAGGGTCATGCCGATCAAAGAGGCGGCCAAAATAGGCGATATTTTTGTAACGGTCACAGGCGATATCAATGTGATCCGTAAAGAACATTTTAGTTTGATGAAAGACGGCGCCATTGTGGCTAACTCCGGTCATTTTAATGTCGAGATCGATATACCCGGTTTGACAAAGATAGCTAAGTCTAAAAGGGCAACCCGCGATTTTGTCGATGAGTATACCTTAAGGGATAACCGCAAGATTTATATTCTAGGGGAAGGCCGCTTGATCAACCTGGCCGCGGCTGAAGGGCACCCGGCAAGTGTTATGGATATGTCTTTTGCCAACCAGGCATTCTCCGCGGAATATATGGCCAAGAATTATCGCAAATTGAAGAAGCAGGTTTATACGGTTCCGGAAGATATCGACAAGAATATCGCCAGGCTTAAACTTAAATCCATGGGGATCAGGATAGACGTGCTTACCCCGGAGCAGAAGAAATACCTGGCAAGCTGGGAGATGGGTACGTGATCAAGAAAATAGCGGTCCTGACTACTGGAGGTGATGCACCGGGGATGAACCCGGCGATCCGCTCGGTGGTGCGCTATGGGATAAGCCAGGGCCTGGAGGTTATGGGCGTATTCCGCGGCTGGTGGGGGCTGGTCAATGAGGAGCTGAAAGCTTTAAGCCGCCGCTCGGTTTCCGGTATTATCGGCCAGGGAGGCACGATTTTAAAGACCGCTCGCTGCCTGGAGTTCAAGACAGAGGAAGGGCAGTCCCGGGCTTATGAGACGATCAAGAAATATAATATTGATGGTTTAGTCGTTATCGGTGGGAACGGGTCTTTTGCCGCGGCCCACAGTTTCTACGGGAAATATAAGGTGCCCTGCGTGGGCATAGCCGCTTCCATTGATAATGATATCAACGGCATAGATTATACTATCGGCACGGACACCGCGATAAACACGGCACTTGATGCCATTGATAAGATCCGCGATACCGCGACCTCCATGGAGCGTATTTTTGTGGTTGAGGTAATGGGCAGGGATTCCGGATTCATTGCTTTGACTGTCGCTCTTGCCGGTGGATGCGAGGATGTGCTTATCCCGGAAAAAAAGATAGATATTGAGGCAGTCTGCCACGAGATAGTGCATGGTAACCTGATCGGGAAGATGAGCTGGATCATCGTGGTTGCCGAGGGCGCGGGCCGGGCCGCGGATATCGCCGGACAGATCACCGAGATGACGGGGTTAGAGACCCGGTCAGTGGTTTTAGGCCATGTGCAAAGAGGCGGTCGGCCGACCGCAGCCAGCAGGGACATAGCTTTAAACCTGGGTAAGGCGGCGGTTGATTGTTTGATCGCGGGCAAGACCGATATTGCCTTAGGGCTCTCCGGAGGCATGATCGTTGAAGTTGATTTCGAGACGGCTATAAAGAAAAAAGAACTGAAGATCGCTAATTTCTGTAACCTGATCAAAACCCTGACCTAGGGATTTTTAGATCTGGAATGAAAGGAGAAGGTAGCTGCTATGGGAAGGAAGGCTTTGAGTATCGATAAGTTGGTGATGGACTTGATCCTGACGGATGACGCTTCGGGAAAAAAGAAATTAGCCGCCAAGATCCGGGCTATCGCTTATAAAAAAGGTATTTATCCATCCAGTATCCATGATTATTATATGGCCCGCGGACGCAATGAATTCAGCGGCTCTACTGTCCCGGCGATAAACTTACGCTCTCTGACTTATGACCTGGCCCGGGCTATCTTCCGGGTTGGCAGGAAGAATAATGCCAAGGCATTCATCTTCGAGATCGCTAAATCCGAAATGGGCTATACTAATCAGCCGCCGTTTGAGTATTCCGCCGTAATCCTGGCCGCGGCGATCAGGGAGAATTACGCCGGACCAGTATTTATCCAGGGCGACCATTTTCAGGCTAATTTGAAAAAATTCCAGGAGAACGCGGATAAGGAGATGATCGGCCTGAGGGCTTTGATCACCGAGGCGGTGGAGGCTGGTTTCTACAACATTGATATTGATTCTTCGACCCTGGTTGATTTAAGCAAGCCGAAGGTCAAAGATCAGCAATATTTGAACTATGAGGTATGCGCGAAATTGACGCAGTTCATCCGCCGCATCCAGCCAAAGGGGATAACTATTTCCGTAGGAGGAGAGATCGGCGAGGTCGGCCATCAGAACTCCACCCCCGAAGACTTGCGCGCGTTTATGGAAGGTTTTAAGAAACGCCTGCGTAAAGGGCTTAGCGGCATCAGCAAGATCTCCATTCAGACCGGCACCTCGCATGGCGGGGTGGTTTTGCCCGACGGTTCCATCGCCCAGGTAAAACTTGACTTTGATACATTAAAGAACTTGGGAGAGATCGCCCGTAAAGAGTTTGGCCTGGGAGGAGCGGTGCAGCACGGAGCATCTACCCTGCCTGAGGAGGCATTCCATAAGTTCGCGGAGTGTGAGGCCTGTGAGGTGCATTTGGCTACGCAGTTCCAGAATATGATCTTTGACTCCAGGCATTTTCCCGCGGATTTAAAAGCCAGGATCTATGAATGGCTTAAGATCAATGCCGCTTCCGAAAGGAAGGAAGGGGAAACCGATGACCAATTCTTATATAAGGCGCGCAAAAAGGCATTAGGCCAGTTCAAGAAGGAGATCATGGGCCTGGCTCAGGAAACGCGCGACGCCATCTCCGGAGAGATCGAAAACAAATTTGATTTCCTCTTCAAACAGTTAAATGCCGTAAATAACGCCGGGCTTGTCGATAAATATGTTACCTTAAAGAGAGTGATCTCGCGCAAACGCCATGATCATCCGGGTGTAGTGCATGACGGCGAAGGGGCCGATTAAAAATCAAGGAGTGAATATGCGTTCAGATCAGATCAAAAAAGGTTTGGAGAGGGTTCCGCACCGCGCGCTTTTGCACGCTACCGGTCTGTCCAGGAAGGACTTGAGCCGTCCGTTCATCGGAGTAGCCTCATCTTTTACCGATCTTATACCCGGGCATGTCGGCATGCGCGACATGGAGAGATTTATTGAACGGGGGATCTGTTACGGCCAGGGTGTGCCTTTTTTATTCGGCGTGCCGGGTATCTGCGACGGGATAGCCATGGGCCATTTGGGGATGTGTTATCCCCTGGCCTTGCGGGAGATTGTTGCCGATACCATTGAAACAGTCTGTAACGCTCATCAATTAGACGGGATCATTTGCCTGACCAATTGCGACAAGATCACTCCCGGCATGCTTATGGGAGTGGCCCGCTTAAATATTCCGGCAATTATCGTGACTGCCGGGCCGATGCTTTCAGGCAGGTTCAATAAAAGGAAGCTGGCCTTTGTGCATGATACATATGAAGGTATGGCGCGGGCGAAAAAGGGAGAGATCTCTAGCGATGAATTATCCTGCTTAGAGATGGAGGCCTGCCCTGGACAGG
This sequence comes from bacterium, assembly GCA_004298075.1. Lineage (GTDB taxonomy): Bacteria > Omnitrophota > Gorgyraeia > Gygaellales > Profunditerraquicolaceae > UBA6249. The sequence goes on from SCRK01000116.1 coordinate 9,679, forward strand.
GATCATGCCAGGGTTTATACACGGCTAATACCATGGCTTGTCTTACCGAGACCTTGGGGATGTCTATCCCAGGTTGCGGTACAGCCCTGGCCGGCTCAGCCAAGAAACGCAGGATAGCCGAAGCAAGTGGAGAGCGGATCGTGGAATTGGTGCGTAAGGATATCAAGCCGCGCGATATTATTACTAAGAAATCCCTGGAAAACGCGATCATGGTGGATATGGCCTTAGGGGGCTCAAGCAACACGGTCCTGCACCTGATGGCTATCGCTCATGAAGCAGGGATTGAGCTGGATTTAAAGACATTTGATAAAATAAGTAAAAGTGTGCCGCATATCTCCAGCATTGAGCCCGCGGGTACGCATTTCATGGAGGATGTTGAATACGCCGGAGGGATCCCCGCTGTATTAAAGAGGTTAAAATCAAAGCTGAACAATACCTTAAACGTAAGTGGAGAGAGGACATTTGATATCGCAGATAGCGCGGTTATTTTTGATGAAGATGTGATCCGTCCATTTAATAAAGCATATCATAAGCAGGGAGGGATCGCGGTGCTTTACGGCAATATCGCGCCGGACGGCGCTGTGGTAAAGCAGTCGGGAGTAAGCGAGAAAATGATGAAGTTTACCGGCCGCGCCCGCGTGTTTAACCGCGAAGAAGAGGCAATGCAGGCGATCATGAACAATAAGATCAAAAAAGGAGATTGCGTGGTTATCCGCTACGAAGGCCCGGCAGGCGGCCCGGGTATGCGCGAGATGCTTGCTCCAACTGCGGCCATCGTTGGCTTAGGGTTGGCCGATTCGGTCGCCTTGATCACCGACGGACGTTTCTCCGGAGGGACCAAGGGTCCTTGCATAGGGCATGTTTCGCCTGAGGCCTCCGCCGGAGGCGTGATCGCGATCATCAGGGATGGTGATATAATAAATATAGATATACCAAACCGCAAGATCGAGGTAAATTTGAGCAAAACGGAAATAGAGAAAAGGTTTAAAAACTGGGAACCGGTTGCGCCTAAGATAAAAACCGGATATCTTTCCCGTTATTCCAGATTAGTCAGTTCCGCGGATAAAGGAGCGATTTTAATTTAAAATGAACGGAGCAAGAATATTATTAGAGTCATTAAAGCGGGCAGGGGCAGAGGTGATCTTCGGTTATCCCGGAGGCCAGGTTCTGCCTATATTTGACCAGCTTTATGACTTTGATATCAAATTTATTTTGACCCGCCATGAACAGGGCGCGGCGCACGCTGCCGACGGATATTCCCGCGCCACAGGCAAGGTAGGGGTATGCCTGGCAACCAGCGGCCCGGGAGCGACCAACCTGGTGACCGGGATCGCCAATGCTTACATGGATTCAATTCCGATGGTAGCGATAACCGGCCAGGTGGGCACCCATCTGATCGGTAATGACGCTTTTCAGGAGGCCGATGTCACCGGGATCACC
>SCRK01000016.1 GCA_004298075.1 bacterium
AAAGACATCTCTTTGCAGCTTACCGCCTGATTTCTGGAAACAAAGCTGTTAGCTAGCTCCTCAACCCTGGAAATTTCCTCGTTAGACAGCCCCTTAAAATGCGTAAAATCAAAACGGAATTTTTCTTCCGCAACCATTGATCCCTGCTGCTGGACATGGCTTCCTAAGACTTCACGTAAAGCTGCCTGCAATATGTGCGTAGCGGTATGGTTCCTGGCAATACTCAATCTACGCTCAACATTGATCTGCGCGGCTACCTTATCCCCTTTTTTAAAAGAGCCGCTTTTGACTTCTCCGATATGCAGGAAAACATTATCTATCTTCTGCGTACTTAAAACTTCAAAAACATTTTTCCCATTTATCAATTTCCCGGTGTCCCCGACCTGGCCGCCGCTTTCAGCGTAAAACGGGGTCTGGTCTAAAATAATTTCTTTGCCGTCTTTTAAGATAGCCAGTATTTCGGCTTGGCAGGAATTTTCTTTATATCCTACAAATTTAGTTTCTTTTAATTTAACCCCTAAACCTTTAACATCAAAAACATCGCCCTTCATTGTACTGCCTGATTTTGAACGCGCCTTCTGCTCTTGCATAGCTTGCTCAAATTCTTTTTGCAAAACCTGTTTATAATCTTCTTGTGGAAAATCTATTGCATGCTTATCCAGCCAATCCTTCGTTAACTCCAAAGGAATTCCATAAGTATCATAAAGCTCAAAAGCAACTTTACCTATGCCCGCCTCCTTGCCATTAGCTTCTTTTGCTAAGCGAGCATAAGTAGTAAATGCTGCCCTGATATTCATAGGTGCATCCTTCAACGTATCAATAAACTTTTTTTCCTCAGCTAAAACTATCTGAGCAATCTCTTCCCGTCGTTTAGTTAGTTCTGGATAAGGTTTGCGCATTATCTCAGCTACTATTGCCACTAAACGGTAGAGAAAAGCCTCTTTAATTCCAAGGTTGTTTAAATGTAAAGTAGACTTACGAATTATTTTTCTTATCACATAACCCCTTCCCTCGTTAGAAGGCATTATCCCGTCATATATCGAAAATACCGCCGCCCTTAGGTGATCCGCGACGGCATAAAGAAACTTCTTAGCGTCTTCGGGATTTGTTTCAATCTCTACGCTGCGCTGGATCTCCTGGATTATCGGCTGGAATAATTCTGTTTCAAAATTATTCTGCTTTCCCTGCATAACCGCGGCCAGCCTCTCTAAACCCATGCCTGTATCAATATTCTTATTCGGCAGGGGTTCTAAGCTTGCGTCATCTTTACGATTAAACTGGGTAAAAACCAGATTCCATATTTCCACAAACCTCCCGCAGCTGCAGGATGGATCACAAGCCTTTTCGCCGCAGCCTATTTCAGGCCCAAAATCATAAAAGATCTCCGAGCATGGTCCGCATGGGCCGTTAGGGCCTTTGGCCTTGGCCTCTGCCGGCCAGAAATTATCTTTATCACCGAGCTTGACGATCTTTTTTTCAGGTATGCCTATTTTATCTTTCCAGATACCATAAGCCTCATCATCATCCTGATAAACCGAAACCCAGAGTTTGTCGGGAGAGATCTTAAGTTCTTTAGTCAGGAACTCCCAGGCCCAGGCGATCGCCTCCTGCTTAAAGTAGTCTCCGAAGGAAAAATTCCCCAGCATTTCAAAGAAAGTATGGTGGCTGCTTGTTTTGCCGACTTTATCCAGATCATCCGTGCGCAGGCAACGCTGAGCTGTAGCCGCGCGTTTGAACCCGGCGTCAAAACCCATAAACTCTTTTTTGAACTGGTTCATTCCGGCGGGAGTAAATAACACCGTGGGATCATCCTTGGGGACTAAAGAATCACTTTCAACGATCTTGTGTTTCCTGGCCTTAAAAAAAGCGAGGAACTTTTCCCTTAAAATATCAGCTGTCATAACCCCTTTACTATATCGCTTGTGATTCCAGGCGAGAAACCCCGGCGCACAAGATAAGCGTATACGCGCGCCTTTGCTTTTTGCGGCTCTATAT
>SCRK01000117.1 GCA_004298075.1 bacterium
TCCGGGCACAGCGTCATAAACAACCTTGAGCGCCTGGTTACCGGTGTTCTTGATGTCGGTAGCCTGGCTGACCGCTACGCTTGAACCGTTGCCTGCGCCAAAATCAACCGTCCCTTCCGGTCCGTTAGAAACCGAGATCTCAAAATCATCAAGCAATAAATTGTTATCTGCCGCAAAACATAATCCCGCTAGCCCTAAAACCAGGGCTGCCGCCAAAACTATCATCCTTTTCATCATCTTCTCCTTTGCTATTTACCTGGATGCTGCTGTTTAAACGGTATTACCGGAGCGGTCCAGGGTGTCTGCTGGTTGATCACCGATATTTCCAGCGGGCAAACGTTTGCCGGAACAGTCAGGGCAAAACGTACCGCGTCTTCTATGGCCTCAGTGCTCATTAAACGCGAAGTTTCGCTGGTGATATCCTTAAGCTTACCGGTAAGGTCTGTATCGGTTACCCCCGGTAGAACTGAAGTGACCTTGATGCCGTGGTCGCGCAGCTCCCAGAACAGGCCTTTAGAAAAAGCGCGTAAGCCCACCTTAAGGGAGCTGTAAACGATAAAATTTCTCGGGACAGGATCAACCAAGGTTGAACCGGAAACTATATTTATGATCGCCCCGTACTTCTGTTTCATCATGTCGTTGATCACCAGGCGGATGAGCCGCACATAACCCAGATAATTGGTATGCGCGAGTTTCTCAAAATCCTCGATCGGCTGCTGATTAAAAGGGTATTGGCTGGATACCCCGGCGCAGTTGATCAGAATATCTATCTTGCCGAATTTCGCCTTGGCCTTATTTACCAGATTTTCCAGGTCCCCTAATTTTGTAACATCGCATGGAACAGGCAAAACCTCAACCTTGTATTTCCCGGAGATCTCGTCAGCGGTTTCTTTCAAGGGGCCCTCTGCGCGCGCGGCAATTGCCAGGTTTATCCCCAGGCCCGCGGCAGTACAGGCCAACGCCTTGCCGATACCCCGGCTGGCTCCCGTAACAATGGCAACCTTACCTTTTAGGTCTTTATTCATTTTAAGCCTCCCTCGCTTTACCGGCTTCTTTTTCAATAACCTCTTTGAATATCTTTAAATTGTGCTGTGAGCCTTCATTGATGAAACCCTCTACCTGGCTGTCATTGAATTTAGCCTTCGGATCCATCTGGAAATGCTGGATCCAGGACATTTCTACCCCTCCAGCAACAGGGGTATAGAGCCAGACGATCTTCATATATATAAATGGGAATTTCGGCTCCTCCTTCTCGGCATATGCGAAATATTTATCCTTAAAAAGCAGGCGCCAGGATTGCCAGGACTTATCCTCTTCATCGGTAAGGCGAAAGATGATCTTATTGCCCTCTCTTTTTAACACCTCTGCTTTCTTGTATTCTGTGCCGAAGAGCTCGGTCCAGCGGGTGATGTCGTTAGAGATATCAAAAACCTTTTCATATGGAGCGTTGATGATTATAGAATTACATGTATGTCCCATCTTTTCCTCCTAAATTATAGCTACTACCCTGGCCCATGCGGCACCGGTGTTCTTTATGCGTATAGGAAAACAAACAACCTTAAATCCATATCCGGGGAGATTCTCCAGATTAGCCAGCCGCTCGATATGGATGAACTCCCTCTTCCTTCCGTAAAAATGCGCCGGATACAATTTTTTAGGGTCTTTTGTCTCCAGGAATTCCTTGAGCATAAATCTATACGGCCGGTCAATGCCCATGGTATCTACGCCGAAGATCTTTATTCCTTTATCCAAAAGATAATCTATCGCCGAGATATCCACTCCGGGATAATCGCTAAAATACCTGGGCCCGCCGTATAATTTATCCGCCCCTGTACGCAGTAAAATGATATCCAACGGCTTAAGCTGATAATTTATTTTTTCTAAGGCCAGTTTAATATCTTCGGCCTTGATTACTTCGTTAGGTTTTTTATGGGAGAGGTCTAATTTAACGCCATCCTGGTAGCAATATTCAAGGGGGATCTCTTCGGCAGTCTTAGAGGAGCGGCCTTCTGAATGCGTGCCGTAATGAAAAGAGTAATCCAGGTGGGTGCCGATATGCACGGGGGCGTGCACTGTTTCCAGGGACAAGAACTCCTCATCAGGCAGGTCCTCCTTCTTGACGATGCGCTTTCCCAGGGCGTATTTCAATTTTCCCGCCAAGGTCTTACCCATGATCACGCGGTTGAACTTCTCCACTCCGGCTTTATGGGATACCCGCTCTATGCAGACCTTGTGCACCTCAAAGGCCTTCTCATCAATAGGCAGGCTTAGGTCGATTATCTTCATTTGGCCAGTTTTGACTGGATATTGTTGGCTATGTCGCTGATCGTCGAGCTTTTGGTGATCTCTTTGGGGCTTAGCTTTACTCCAAATGATTTTTCCAGGGCGATCACCGATTCTACCATCTCGGTAGAATCCACGCCGATAGAATCCTGCAAAGATACCTCGTCTTTAAGCTCATCGAGCTTTACCTTTAAGAGATTGCTTAACACTTCTTTTACTTTTCCTTTTATATCCATAACCGTCCTCCCGTCACACTTGCACTTCGCCCTTGGTCGCGGCTGCTTCCCATTTATTGATACCGTTCATAACATCCTGAAAACAAAGTTTGGCCAGCGGATCAAAATTACTTTCCATGATCCGGTTTATCCGGCCGGGCTTAGAGAAGAATTCGCGCATACACCAGGAACCCAACCGTCCCAGCTCTGCAGTACTGAGATGATCGGTTGGGATCACCGGATGCAGGAAATCCCATTGTGAAAAATCAACCTTTTTCGGGTCGATCCAGTTTTTCTTTAGAGCGATCCTCCACATCGGTGAATTTGGGGCAGGAGTTACATATCCGACCCAGAGAATATCCGGATCAACAGCATCAGTAAACTCAAAACGCTGCTTGATGATCGCCTCGGTATCATAATCAAAACCCATCATGATATCGGCGACAATAGCGATATCATTTTTGCGCAAGATCTCTATGGTTTTCTTGATCTGTTCAATAGTGATACCTTTGGCGATCCGTTTGAGCTCTGACTGAGTTGTAACTTCAATGCCGAAAACACCCATGAATAAACCATTTTCTTTCATAAGCGGCAGAATGGATTCGCAATTCACCCAATCAATAGCCCGGCCTAAAGATACCCATTTAATGGGATTATTGGATGCTTTTTTAAGCTCACAGAACCTCTGCACTCTTTTGGGGTCTACATTAAAATTGTCATCTTGAATAACCACGACTTTAACCCCGTATTTTCTATGCAAAAGATTAAGCTCTTCCATAACTCTTTCCGGAGATTTAGCCCGCCATTTCAGGAAATCTGAAGGGCTACGCGGATCAAACTGATCCCATTCATAACAAAAGGTGCACGCTGATGGGCAGCCTCTGGAGGTAACCATATCCACAAATGGCTTCCAATAGGTATGGCCTACATATTTATCCATCGGGAATAGATCATAAGCCGGTAAAGGAAGCTTATCCAGGTCTTCCATCAACGGCTTATGCGGGCCCATGACGATCTTTCCGTCGATGCGCGAGGTTACGCCCCCTACGTCTTTAAGGGGCTTATTTTTATCTATTGCCTCGATAAGGTCGCCGAAAGATTCCTCTTCTCCCATAACCACAAAATCAACCGCGGGGTTCTCCTCTAATGTAGGCACGGGCATTGCCGAATACCATAACCCACCGAGAATTATTTTTGTCTTAGGAAGGGCTTTTTTAATTCCTATAGCCGCGTCTTTAAAATGCCGTAAAACCCCATATCCGCCATAACCATGCAGCTGCTCACCCATGACCACGATATCCGGATTTTTAA
>SCRK01000017.1 GCA_004298075.1 bacterium
CCTTGGACTTGACCGCGACTGTCTGGCCGATATCCAAACCAGCCGCTGCCTTGGCCAGGTCTAAGCCGAAATAAATATCCTCCCAAGTGCTGAAATCAGGCTCGTGTTTAGTAAGGGTGCCTTTCTTGGGTAAATGTTCATCAATAAATGTGGTAGAATCCAAAAGGTTTAACCCCGCTGCCTCCAAGCGCTGGGCTACCGCGCCGAAGAGAGTATCTGCCTTCTTATCCTTCAGGCTGGCCAATATCTGTTTTAACTCTTCGCTTTTATTGATCTCTCCGCTGAATAACCTGCGGGGGTTGACCTGTCCGGCCATAACCACATTATTGATCCCTTCAACCCTGAATATATCGAAGATCTTGGGAAAATCAGCCAGCTTCAACCAATAGATCTTATCCACGAGATTTTTTAATTTAGGCGAGGTGTCCCCTTTGATGGCGACAGCAATGATGCAGCAGTCCTTTTTCCTGGCGCCGGCGGCAAAAAGCAGGGGGAATTTCCTGTTCCCGGCGATCAAACCGATCTTTTCCATGCGGAATCTTTCACCTAGCGGAGCGGGCCATGCCGCGCTCTGAGTTTTTGGCAAAGTTCACCAGATACGATATCTCTTCGGTCTTCTCCAGCTCTTTTTCCACCTTCTCCAGGGCATGTTTTACGGATAGCCCGGAGTTAAAAAAGATCTTAAAGGCCTGGTCGATCTTCTTGATAGAGGCATTGGCGATCCCGTTGCGCCTTAAGCCAATAAGGTTTAAACCATATACGCGCGCCGGATGGCCGTCGCAGGTGGAAAACGGAGGGATATCCTGGACCACCTTGGAGCATCCGCCGATAATTGAAAGCATGCCTATCCTGACAAACTGGTGGATGGCGACGATCCCGCCAACCACCGCCTTATCCTCAATAGTCACATGGCCGGCCAAAGTACAGTTGTTAGCCAGAACGCAGCCATTGCCTATCCTGCAGTCATGGGCAATGTGCGAATAAGCCATAAGCAGGTTATTATTCCCTACGACCGTCTTACCGCCCTCCTGTGTCCCAGGATTAAGGGTGCAATATTCACGGATGATATTATTATCGCCGATCTCCAAGAAAACTTTTTCCCCTTTGAACTTAAGGTCCTGAGGCCGGCTGCCGACCACTGCGCCGGTGAATATTTCACAGCCCTTGCCGATAGTGGTGTTGCCTTCGATCACGCAGTGGCTGCCGATCCTGGTATCCGCGCCGATAACAACATTATCGGAAACCGTGCTGAAAGCCCCGACGCTGACACTGCCGGATAATTTTGCTTTAGGTGAAACTATTGAGCTAGGATGTATATTCATGTTTAATTCTCAACCAGCGCGAACATAAGGTCGGCCTCCGCTACCACTTTGCCGTCAACTAAGGCCTTACCGTGCACAGAGCCGATCTTGGAGCGCATCTTGCCTGCCTGGACCTCAAAAACCAGCTGGTCCCCGGGCAGGACCGTCTTCCTGAATTTAGCGTTGTCAATGGCCATAAAAAAGGCCAGCTTCCCGCGGTTTTCGGCGCTTGCCAGCATCATTACCCCGCCGACCTGGGCCATAGCCTCAAGGATAAGCACCCCGGGCATAACCGGCCGGCCCGGGAAATGGCCCTTGAAAAAATAGTCGTTTATGGTCACGTTCTTATACCCCACGGCGCGTTTGCCTTTTTCCAGGTGAGTTATGCGGTCAACGAACAAAAAGGGCTGACGGTGCGGCAGGATCTTCATGATCTCGTTAATATCCAAAGCTCCATCCATAGAATCTGCTCCTTTGTCTTTCGTCCAGCTTTCGTAAAGTTTGGCGGCAATTTTTAAATTCAGGGAATGCCCGCTTTTTAAGGCAATCACATGGCCCTTGATAGGGCAGCCGGCCAAATAGAGATCTCCGATCAGGTCCAGGATCTTATGCCTGACAAACTCATCTTTAAAACGTAAATTATTCCTGATCACGCCTTCTTTGCCCACGACCAGGGTATTCTCGTAATTGGCCCCCAGGCCTAAACCTTGATTTTGCAATTCTGCTGCTTCGCTCTCAAGGCAAAAGGTGCGCGCCGGAGCTATCGCGCTCTTGAAGGAATCGGGAGTAACGGTCACCTCAAGGAATTGCGCCTCAAGCAGGGGATGATCATAGTTTAAGGTATAAGAAACCTTGAATTCTTCCGAAGGGACTATGGTGATCGAAGAGCCGGCCTCCTCCACCGAAATGGATCCCTTGACCGCATAAACATACCTCTGTTTATCCTGCTCTTTTATCCCCGCTTTTTCAATCGCCTCCACAAAATTTACGGCGCTTCCGTCTAATCCGGGAAGCTCGTTAGAGTCTATTTCTACGTCTATATTATCGATCCTTAAGCTGGAGAGGGCTGCCATAAGATGTTCCACAGTCTGCACCTCAGCACCCTCCCCTCCAATGGAAGAGCGGCGGCTGAATTTAGGCGAAGAGAACAATGACCGCACATCGGCTTTTATCCTGGGGGAACCTTTGATATCCGTGCGGATAAAGGTCACCCCGGAATCAACTTCAGCAGGCTTAAGGGTAATATTAACCTTATTCCCCGTATGGATGCCCGCGCCGGATAGTGCAACTTCCTTAAGAATAGTCCTCTGTTTTTCCATTTATTTCTTTTCCAGTTTTTTTTCCAGCTCTTCGATCTTCTTCTTCAATTCCTTGACCAGATCAAACAGCTTGGGCAGGTTTTGCAGGCTGGCGTTGACTCTTTGTGAAGTCATAAAGGGCCGGGCCGGATAGCCTGAAACCATGGTATCAGGAGGGACAGATTTGCTCACTCCTGACTGCGCGGTCACGACGGCATTATCCCCGACGGTAATGTGGCCGACAAGGCCGGCCTGGCCGGCTAAAGTCACGTTATTACCGATGATGGTAGAGCCGGATATGCCCACCTGGGCGACGATCAGGGAGTTCTCCCCGATGATCACATTATGGGCGATCTGCACAAGGTTATCGATCTTAGTACCTTTCCCTATGACTGTTTTATCAAAACGCGCCCGGTCAATAGTGACATTTGCCCCGATCTCCACGTCATCGGCGACCTCCACCGTCCCCACTTGAGGGATCTTATGGTGCAGGCCTTTAATGGTGGCAAAACCGAAACCATCGGAACCGATCACCGTTCCGGAATGGATGATCACGCGGCTGCCGATACTGACGCGCTCCCGTATGGACACATGCGGATAGATCAAAGTATTGGCCCCGATCCTGGTGTGATGACCGATGAAACAGCCGGCATAAATTATGGTATTATCCCCTATGCTTACATTGTCCCCGATAACAGCGTAAGGGCCGATAGCCACATCCTTGCCTAAGGAGACATTCCTGCCCATGACTACGGTATAATCCAGGCCTTTAGGGTGGCCGGCTTCATCGGGAGTGATCATCGAGATGACCTTGGCAAATGCCAGGGAAGGATTGGCGGTCAGGATGATCGGTTTGCTGGTCTTCTGCGCGTCTTCCGAGGTGATGATCGCCGCGGCGCGCGTTTTCTCCATAAGCGGCATATATTTAGGATTGGCTAAAAAAGTAATATCCCCTTCCGCAGCCTCCCTGATCCCCGAGGCTCCGGTAATGATAATATTGCCGTCGCCGACGAGCTTGCCGTCAATGAGCCGGGCTAATTCTTTAAGTGTCTTTTGCATTTAATGAGCGCTTGACTTACGAACACGACAGTGCGAGTAAGTCAATGCGCAAATTAATCCTGCCGAGTGTGCGAGGCAGGATCTTGGTAAACACATACCTGCTATTTTTCGCTTTTATTCAATATATCAATGATCTGGCTGGTAATATCCATGCTCTTGGTCTGGTAAACCAGGACCCGGTCATTAAAAACCAGGGTATATCCTTGCTTCTCGGAATACTTTTTCACCGCTTCTTCAATATCCTTCAGGATCTCCTTCATTCTGTCTTCCTGATCTTTGCGCAGCTCAGCCTGCTTCAGCCGGTCAAAATCCTGCAGGGCTTTTGCCTTGGCCTGAAGCTCCCCCTGTTTTTCTTCTCTTTGCTTATCATTGAGCAGGTTCAACTTATCCTGAAAAGACTTGATCTCCTCAACCTTTTTATCGTGCTCGTCGGTATAAATCTTTTCTTTAGCGCTTAAGGACTTATCGTATGTTTTGGTTTTGTTGTATTCGCTGAAGGTGCGGCTAAGGTCAATATAGCCGAATTTATCCGCTGCCTGCGCGCTTCCCAGCAATAAAACCAAAGAAAAGATCACCACACCCAGAACTACAGCTGCTTTTCTCATCTTGCCTCCTCCTTATGTGTTTATTCTGAATATTTTTCTATCTTTAAAATACCTGCATTCTACCTACTACCTACTATCTACTGGCTACTGGCTTTAGAACCCGTGGCTGGCGCTGAAGTGGAACCGGCCATTGCCGCGTTTTTCCTCACCGGGAAGCTTATCCATAGGTATACCGTAATCCAGCATTATCGGGCCGATCGGGGTTTTGATACGCAGGCCTAAACCTATGCCGGATTTCAACTTTCCCGTATTAAGCGGGCTGGTTGTATTGTTGGAGGAAAAAATATCCCCCAATTTTTCCCATACGTTACCTACGTCATAAAAAGCCGCTACTTTTAGAAAACTAAAGAGGGGATAGGTATATTCTATGTTGCCGATCGCCATGGCGTCGCCGCCCAAAGGATCATTAGAACCAGGATCGATCGGACCGACCTTTCTTTCTTCATATCCCCTGATGGTGTAAGCGCCGCCGGCAAAGAACCTTTCGTAAATTGGTATTTTATTGGTGCTGCTGTAGGGATCAGCCAGGCCTATCCTTCCTCTTACCTCAAGCACAGCTCCCCGGGGCATGGGGAAATAATGTGAAGCCCGGCCGGTGAATTTCCAGTAATCCTTATCTCCTCCTAACGGACCGCCGGCAATATCAAAACCCGCGGTCAACAGGTTCCCTTTTCGGGGTTCAAAAACATTGTCTCTTGAGTCATAGGTTAAACTCGGGGAAACAACACTAACCAGATTCGTTCCCACCTCATCCCTAAGATCATTAGTGGCATCATCTGAAGGATTGCTGATATTGAGTTGGTCCAGGCGGTACATTATGTCCGACCGCAGGTATTCCGTCAGCTCCCTGCCCAGGCGCAGGTCCCCTCCGGTAACCTTCTCATCATAACCGTATCCTACGTCAGTATCACGCTTATGCGTGCGCCGGTACAGATCAAAACCGAAAGAAACAGGATAATCAAACATCCAGGGCTCGGTAAAACTCAATTCATAACCATTACTCAAATTTCCTACGGAGGCGCGCACCTTCAGGTCCTGCCCTGCGCCGGTAAAATACGGCCAGTTCTTCCAGTCAAAATTCTTCTGCTCTATCTCCACAAAACCCACGAACTGGTCAACCGTAGAGTAACCGCCGCCGAAGCTGAATGACCCGGTCTTAGTCTCCTTCACATCCACGACTAAATTCTTCTTATCCGGCGCCTTTGTCTCCTCAGTATCATAGTTGATCTCGTCGAAATACCCTAAATTCTGCAGCCTCTCCTTGCTGCGGCGCAATTTCTCGCCGTCAAATTTATCGCCCGGCTGGATCCTTAGCTCCCTGCGGATCACCACATCCTTGGTCTTGATGTTCCCGCGTATCTTGATCTTATCAACGTAGGCGACCTGATTTTCGGTGATCGCGTAGGTTATATCCACCCGGCCGGTCTCCGGATTTACGATAGTCGTCTCCTGGACCTGGGCGGAGATATAGCCGCGGTCAAAATACAGGCCCTGGATACTGGTGATATCCCTCTTCATCGCCTCCTGGCTATAAACTTTCCCCGGGACGCAATCGGTCAGGCGGCTTAAGATCTCTTTTTCGCTGATATCCTTATTCCCCTGGATAATAACCGAACCCACGAGATATTTCTTGCCCTCCGTGACCGTGATCGTAATATACAATAAATAATTTTTGGCGGGATCAGCCTTTACTTCATTATTCACTACAACATCCGTGAAACCTTCGCGCTGATAGAATGATTTTACCCGCTCCATATCCTCCTTGAGCACTTCATCCTTTAAAACCCCGGCATTAAAGAACCAGGCACGCTTGGTCTTCAACAGTTTAAGGATGCGCCCCGATGAGAAGGATTTATTGCCCTGGATAATGATGTCCTTGATGCGCACCTTCCTGCCTTCTACTACATTAAAATAGACCTTGGCCTTGTTCGTTTGAGTGTCAACATCGACCTTATAGGTGATATCCGCCTGGCTGAAACCCATTTTTTCGTACATCTTCTGTAATGTGCGCACATCTTCAGCCAGGGAAGGGTAATCCAGATACTGTGTTTCGCGGGATTTAAGCTGCTGCTTCAACTTCTCATCCTTTAAGGTGATACGGTTGATCCCCGCAAAATTGATCTTATCGATGATCGGCCTTTCAGTGACCGCGACAATGACCTTCAGGCCGTCCTTATAATCCTGTGTGTCGATTTTTATATCACTGAAGAACCCCAGGAGATAAAGCCTTTTTAAGTCGTCGCTGATAATATTCTCCTGATAGGGGCTGCCGATGCGCGTCTTCATCTTGGATACGATGACATTGGTACTGATGGACTTGTTACCCTTGACTTCTATGGCGGTAACATTTTTTAAGGCTGCCGGGGGGGTTTCTTCCGCGGCAAAAGCAAAACAACCGATACCCAGGAGAAGAAAGACGGTGAAAAATATTGAGATCGATCTACGCATTATTCTGCCCCCCGGGCCAGGTTATCAAACCTGGTAAATTCCTTGATAAAAGCCAGTTTCAGGGAGCCTACCGGGCCATTACGCTGCTTGGCAATGATCGCCTCGGCTACCCCCTGGTTATCAGGGGAAGGATTATAATACTCCTCCCTTAAAATAAGCACGACTACATCGGCATCCTGTTCGATGGCCCCGGATTCCCTAAGGTCCGAAAGCTGCGGCCGGTGGTCTGTGCGCGATTCCACCGCGCGGGATAGCTGGCTGATGGCAATGACCGGGACACTCAATTCGCGCGCCAACGCCTTCAGTGAACGCGATATCTCGGAGATCTCCTGCTGCCTGCTCTCCATGTTCATGGCTGAACCGCGCATCAGCTGCATGTAATCCAGGATGATCAATTTTATGCCGTGGTGCGATTTCAAACGGCGCGCCTTTGCGCGCAGCTCCATCACGGAGATCGCCGGCGTATCGTCAATATAGATCGGCGCCTCGGAAAGTTTTCCGGCGGCGGCAGTCAGGCGGGGCCAGTCGCTGGTAGCCAGGTAACCGGTCCTTACTTTATGCGCGTCAACCCGCGCGTGAGAGCAGAGCATCCTCTGCACCAACTGCTCTTTGGACATCTCCAGGCTAAATACCGCAGTAGGGATCTTCTCGATAACCCCGGCATATTCGGCGATCCCTAAAGCAAAGGCACTTTTACCCATTGAAGGCCTGCCGGCAATGATGATCAGGTCCGAAGGCTGCAAGCCCGCTGTCTTGATATCAAAATCCACATAACCTGTAGGAATACCCGTAACATGCGCCTTATTCTGATAAAGCCTGTCAATAGTTTCTATAGAATCCTTAACGATCTCCTTTAAATGCAGATAAGTGCCCTGGTTTTTCCGGTCGCTGACCTCAAAGATAAGCCTCTCGGCGCTATCCACGACCTCGGCGATATTGCCCTGGCTTTCATGGCAGAGGGAAATTACCTTGGTTGAATTATTGATCAATGTCCTTAAGATATACTTCTCGCGGACGATATTGGCATAATGGTTGATGTTGGCGGAGGTGGGCACCGCGTTGGCCAGGGAAGTAAGAAAGCTGGCCCCGCCGACCTGCTCAAGGGAGTTATCTTGCTTTAAGGCGTCAATAAGAGTGATCAGGTCCACCGCTTTATTGGCGTTAAAAAGGTCGCTTATCGCCTGAAATATTTTCCTGTGCGTATCCTTATAAAAACAGCCGGCGTCTAACTTCTCAACGGCCACGGACACTGCCTCTTCGTCCAGGAGCATGGAGCCCAATACCGCCATCTCCGCCTCAAGGTTCTGAGGGGGGAGCTTATCCAATATTACGTCCTGCGGGGATATTATTTTTTGACTACCCATAGTTTAAGTTTAGCGGTTACTTCCGGATGCAGCTTTATCGGAATTTCATAAATCCCTAAAGATTTTATCGGTTCAGCCAGGTCAATAAGATTTTTATCTACTGAAAAACCCTCATCCTTCAAAGCGGAGGAAATATCGCCGGTGTTTATTCCGCCGTATAGTTTTTCCTCTCCCTGGGTAAGCGCGGAGATAGTCAGGGTTAAACTGCTTAAACGGGCCTGGGCGCTTACAGCCTCATTCCTGGCCTTGGCGTCCTGAGCCGACTTTAAGCCGGCTTCAAGCTCGAGCTTTTTTAAGGCCTCTCCTGTAGCGGGCACAGCCAGGTTATGGGGAAAAAGAAAATTCCTGGCAAAACCTTCTTTGACCTTTGCCACCGTGCCTGCCTTGCCTATCTTTTCCACATCCTTTTTTAGGATCACTTCCATGGCTTTTATCAGCGGGTATAAGGAATAAGCGAAAGGAACCTGGCTTTGTTGATCAACTCCCTGATCCTTCTCTGGTGCCTGGCGCAATTACCGGAAAAACGGCTGGATACGATCTTGCCTCTCTCGGTAATAAATACCTCCAGCCTCTTTATATCCTTATAGTCTATACTGCCTAATTTATCCGCGCAGAACCGGCAGAACCGCTTTCTCACCGGGCCGTGCAGGTCCTTCTTTTTCTTGATGATCTTCTTGTCTTTTCCAAAACCCCTGGTCTTAACTTTCATTCGCTTCTTCCTCGCTTTCTGCCAACCATGTTAATTCACTGCTGGGCTCATTACCCGGCTGCTCTGACTGCGCCTGAACCGGCTGCTGGCCGCTTTGCGTTTTAACGCCCGGCGCTCCCATGAACTGCACGCGCTCGGCCCTGACCTCGATCACCGAACGCTTGGCCCCGGCATTATCCTCCCAGGAGCGGGACTGCAGCCTTCCCTCGACGAAAACAGCGCTTCCTTTATGCAGGTACTGATTGCAGGTCTCTGCCTGCTTATTCCAGACCACTGCCGTTATAAAACAAACCTCTTCTTTTAATTCCTGCTCCTTGGTGCGGTACTTGCGGTTCACCGCCAGGCGCAGGTTAACCACCGCCGTACCCTGCGGGGTATAGCGTAACTCCGGATCCTTGGTGAGGTTACCCATTAACAATACTTTATTATAACTGGCCATATATATTCTCCTAGCCCAAAAGGGCACATTGCCTTGATTAGGCACCTGGCCCCAATAGGAATTGGGCCAGTGCCGCCTCGTGGCGGGTGTTAAGCATCCATTCTGGTAAAAAGCACCCTTAATATATTCTCATTAAGCTTGTAGGAATGGCGGATATCTTTGACCGCCTCAGAGGGCGCGGTGAAAGCCGCCAGGTAATATATCCCCTCGCCGAACTTATTAATGGGATAACAGAGTTTCCGCCTCTCGGCCCAGACCCCTGATTGGGTGAGCTGGCCCTTATGCTTGATTATGGCGTCATCGATCTGCTTAAATAGCCCCTTTTTATCTTCGTCGGATAGATCCGGTTTGATAATCACCATCGCTTCATACTTATTCATTTTTTAAAGCTCCTTTTGCGTTAAACATATTCATGGTTTCAACTGTCCCCTTTTCCACCCAGCTAAGCGCGCATTCAACGGCCTTTTCTCTTGCCTCGTCGAACAACGGCTTTTCTCTCCTGGAAAAACCCGTAAGCACGTATCCGGCGGCATCCGTTGATCTTGGCGGCCGGCCTATACCGATGCGTAGCCGCGGAAACTCCCGCGTTCCGGTATGTTCAATGATCGACTCCAGCCCTCTCTGACCGCCGCTTGTTCCAGAGCCCCTAAGTTTTATCCTGCCCGGTTCAAGATCAAGGTCATCACAAATAACCAAGAGGTTTTCCGGCAACTGCCTGTATTTCTTGAGCAGGGCTTTGACCGCTATTCCGCTTAAATTCATAAAGGTCTGCGGCATAGCCAATATTATACTCTGCCGGCCGAGAACGCAGGCTCCTGTTATTGAAAAAACCGAACGGTCTCTTTTAAGAGATGCCTTTAAAGAACGGGCCAAAGATTTGATCACCGAGAAGCCGATATTATGCCGTGAGCCGGCATAAATCAAACCCGGATTGCCCAATCCTACGATCAACTTCACTTCTTTTCTTTCTCTTTTTCTTTGGGCTCTTCAGGCGGCTGGGCTTCTCCAGGAACTTCCTTCTTCTCCTTGATTACTTCGGGTTCCTGCTTTTCCTCCCCTTCGACAGCTTCGGCCGGCGCCTCCTCCTTCATCGGAGCGGCTATGTGCAGGACGATCGCCGCCGGGTCATTCAAAGGCTTGACCCCGGACGGGAAAACTATATCTTTAACGTGAATAGCATCACCCATCTTTAACGCGCTGACATCCACTTCTATATTCTTGGGAATATTCGTAGGAAGACATTCCACCTCGATCTCCCAAAGTATATGCTCTAAGGAGCCGCCCTCCTGTTTAACGCCGGCAGCTTCCCCTTTGGCTTCAACAGGTACATTGACCTTGATCGCTTCGGTAAGAGAAACCTCGTTTAAATCCACGTGGATAATATCTTCGTGCACCGGGTCATACTGGATCTCCTTGATCAGGCAGGGGCGAAGCTTGGCCTTCTTGTCATCCTTGATCTTCAGGTTAATAATACTGTTCTCCAGGCGATACTGATGCACTAATTTAATAAGGGCGCTTTTGGATAATTTTATAGGCAAGGAGGGCTTGCCGCGGGAATAAACCACCGCCGGCAGGAAACCCGCTTGTTTTAGGTCCTTGACCTTAGCTCTTCCTTTTTCTTCCCTTAATTCCGCTTCTAAAAGTATCTCTTCCATTCTAACCTTTCTCTCCTAATCAAATAGGCAGCTAACCGATTCTTCATTGTGTATTCTTTTTATCGCTTCCGCCAGAAGCCCGGCCACTGAAAGCACCTGGATCTTCGGATGTTTCTTCTCTTCGGGCAAAGGGATGCTGTCGGTGATCAGCAGCTTCTCTAATCCCTTGCACTGGTCGATACGCTGGATCGCCGGACCTGATAGAACCCCATGGGTGATGGCGGCAAAAATGGTTTTGGCCCCGGCCTTCTTTAACGCCTCCACCGCTTCGATCAGCGAACTGCCGGTGGCGATCATATCGTCAACGATGATCACGTTCTTATTCTCAACCTCGCCCAGGATATGCATGGCCTCGGCCTTCTCCGGGGAAACGCGGCGCTTATCGATTATAGCCAGCCCCGCGGAAACCCTTTTGGCGTATGCCCTGGCCATCTTGATGGAGCCTACGTCGGGCGAAACGGCGACCAGGTCTTTAAGGTTCATCTTTGATAAATAATCCACGAATACCCCTACGGAGAAGAGGTGGTCCACGGGAATATCAAAAAAACCCTGGATCTGGCCCGCATGCAGGTCCATGGTCAACACCCTGCTTGTGCCGGCAACGGTCAAAAGGTTGGCCACTAATTTCGCCGTGATCGGCACGCGCGGCTGATCCTTCCTGTCCTGGCGGGCATAGCCGAAATAGGGAATTACCGCGGTGATCCTCTGGGCGGAGGCGCGGCGCAACGCGTCGATCATGATCAATAATTCCATGAGATTGTCATTGGCAGGGGGACAGGTCGGCTGGATTATAAAAACATCTTTTCCGCGCACATTCTCGTTGATCTTTACGCGGATCTCTCCTTCGCTGAACCTGCCGACCAAGGCGTCCTGAAGTTTAACCTTTAGGTCCTTACAGATATCCCTGGCCAGGTCAAGATTGGCATTCCCGCTAAAAATAGCTAGTTTATCCATGTCTACCTCTTTTTCCTTAAGGTTCTCGCCGGTACTCCCGCTACAACCGCGTTATCCGGGACATTTTTAGTGATTACCGAGCCTGCGCCGGTGGTAGCCGAGCGTCCGATCCTTGCCGGAGCGACGATCACGGTGTCTGAACCGATATTGACCTTGTCTTTAATGATCGTATAGTTCTTCCTCAGGCCATCGAAGTTAGCGGTGACCGTCCCTGCCCCGATATTAACCGAGGCTCCGAGAGAGCTATCCCCGATGTAAGAGAAGTGTTTGACGAAGGTTTTGGCGCCGATCTTGGCGCGCACCATCTCAATGAAGTTGCCGGCTGTAACATCATTTCCCAGCCTGACTGTTTCACGCAGGTGCGCGAAAGGGCCCACTGAACAACGTTTTCCAATTTTAACATCTCTTTCGATCACTGTAAAGGGATAAATCACCGTGAGCGCGCCTATTTTAGTGCCGAAGCTGATAAAGGTGGTCGCCGGATCCACGATGGTAATTCCATCCCGCATGAATTTTTCGTTGATCCTTTTCTGCATAATATAGTTGGCCCCGGCTAATTCAGCCCCCGTATTTATTCCCAGCGCCTCCTGGGCATCCTCTGCCTTTACCGCCTCAACCAGGCAATCCTTCTTTGTCAGGATACCGATGATATCGGTAAGATAATATTCTTTTTTGCGGTTATTCGGCCGGATATATTTTAAATTATTCTCCAGGATCTCTTTTTTAAAAACCATGATCCCGGTATTGATCTCTTTAATATCTTTCTCTACCTCATCGGCGTCTTTCTCCTCGACTATACGGCAGATACTGAAGTATTTGTCACGGATGACCCTGCCGTAACCTTCGGGCTTGTTCAATTGCGCCGTCAATAGTGTCGCGTCAACATTATTCTTTATATGATAATCCAGGAGCTTCTTAAGCGTATCCTTTTTTAAAAGGGGGCTGTCCCCGTAAAGGACCAGCACCGTGCCTTTGAAACCTTTTAAAGCGGATAAGCCGGCCTTTACAGC
>SCRK01000118.1 GCA_004298075.1 bacterium
CTCGGGAGGCCCCGCATCGGTAGTTGATAAGAAATCCCCATATCCGGATAAAGGAATATTCAAACTGGGGATCCCGGTGCTTGGCATTTGCTACGGGATGCAGGTTATCTGTGAGATGCTTGGGGGCAGGGTAAAACACACCCGCGAGCGTGAATACGGCAAGGTCGAGCTGTTCATTGATGATAACCGGGATCTTTTTAGCCATATGCCGGGTAATTTCACCTGCTGGGCCAGCCACGGAGATTATGTGACCAAGATGCCCGCGGGGTTTCATACCAGCGCGCATACCGCCAATACGCCGATAGCGGCAATATCCAACCAGAAAAGAAAACTCTTTGCAGTGCAGTTCCATCCGGAGGTAACCCATACGGAAAAAGGATCTCAAATATTAAGCAATTTCCTGTTCAAGGCCTGTGGATGTTTAGGCAGGTGGACCATGCAGTCATTTATCAAGGAAACCGTTGAAAATGTCAAGAAAACCATAGGTAAAGACAAGGTGGTCCTGGGTTTAAGCGGCGGGGTGGATTCTTCGGTAGCTGCTTTGCTCCTGCACCGGTCCATCGGCAAGAATTTACGGTCTATCTTCATCGATAACGGCCTATTGAGAAAAGGGGAGGCCGAACAAATAAAAAGCGTGTTCAAGAATATGTACCATCTTAACCTGGGATACGTTGACAGAAGCAAGAGGTTCCTTGAGCGCTTAAAAGGCATAACCGACCCGGAGGAAAAAAGAAAGATCATCGGGGATGAATTTGTCAAGGTCTTTGAAGAAGAGGCCAAAAAGTCAAAAGGGGTCAAATTCCTTGGACAAGGGACCCTTTATCCGGATGTTATTGAATCTGTTTCCCCTACGGGCGGCCCAAGCAGAAAGATCAAAAGCCATCATAATGTGGGTGGGCTGCCGGCGCACATGCACCTTAAGCTGATCGAGCCGTTAAGGGAGTTGTTTAAGGATGAGGCGCGAGAGATCGGAAGACAATTAGGCCTGCCCGACCACATTATCCAGCGCCAGCCATTTCCCGGTCCGGGCCTGGCGGTAAGAATAATCGGGGAGATAACCAGGGAACGTCTGGATCTTCTGCGCGAAGCGGACAAACGCGTAACTGAAGAGATCTCCAAAGCCGGGCTCTATGAACAGATCTGGCAGTCTTTCGCGATATTATTACCGATCAAGACCGTGGGGATCATGGGGGATGAACGCACCTATGAAAATGTGTGCGCGCTGCGCTGTGTTTCCAGCTTTGACGGCATGACTGCCGACTGGGTAAAGCTCCCTTATGAAGTAATGGAAAAGATCTCCAACCGCATTATCAATGAAGTTAAAGGAATTAACCGTGTTGTTTACGATATCAGCTCCAAACCTCCCGCGACAATAGAGTGGGAATGATCTGGCAATGCCGCATTCTGAATTCATCCACCTCCACCTGCATACCCAATACAGCCTCTTAGACGGCGCCTGCCGCATACCCGAGATCCTGGCCATCGCTAAAAGCTTTAAGATGGATTCCCTGGCCATCACCGATCATGGGAATATGTTCGGGGCTATCGATTTCTACCTGGAAGCCAGAAAAGCGGGGATCAAGCCGATCATCGGATGCGAAGTTTACGTTGCCCCACAAAGCAGGCTGAATAAAAGCGGAAGTGGCATTGAAGACGCGGCCAATCATTTGATACTCCTCTGCCGCGATGAAGAGGGTTACCATAACCTGATGAAGCTGGTCTCTATCGGGTATCTTGAAGGATTTTATTACCGGCCGCGCATTGATAAAGAGGTCCTCGCCCAATACGCGAAAGGATTAATAGGCTCATCCGCCTGCTTAAAAGGGGAGATCAGCGTGCTCCTCCAGCAAAAACGTTTTAACGACGCTTTAAAAGCCGCCGATAACTACCAGAATATTTTCGGCAAAGGCAATTTCTACCTGGAAATCCAGCCTAACTCCATACCTGAACAAAAAATTGTAAACGAAGGGATGCTGAAGCTCTCCAAAGAACTGGGCATACCTCTGGTGGCTACAAATGACGTGCATTATCCTACCAAGGACAAGGCAGGGGCGCATGAGGCCCTGTTATGCATCCAGACGCAGAACACCCTTGATGATCCCAAGCACATGCGTTTTCAAACGGATGAATTTTATTTCCGCTCCCCTGACGAAATGAAAGAGTCTTTCCGCCACTGCCCGCAAGCCATAGAAAATACCCTTGAGATCGCCGGAAGGTGCAACCTGGAGCTTGATTTCTCGCAAATGCACCTGCCCAAATATATCCCCCCCAATGGAAAAAACAAGGAGGAATTCCTCCTGGAGCTTTGCGAAAAAGGAATGCGCGATAAGGAATTCAAGCATGAACCGGAAATCCAAAAACGGCTTGATCATGAACTGAAGATCATCCGCGATATGGGTTTTATCAGCTATTTTCTCATTGTCTGGGATTTTATCCATTATGCCAAAGACCAGGGTATACCCGTAGGCCCGGGAAGAGGCTCAGCCGCCGGGAGCCTGGTAAGTTTTCTCCTGGGGATCACTGACCTCAACCCTTTGAAATACGGCCTGCTCTTTGAAAGATTTCTAAACCCGGAGCGCATGGGGCTGCCGGATATAGATATTGATTTCTGCTATGAAAGAAGGCAGGAGGTTATCGATTACGTGACCAAAAAATACGCCCAGGAGAATGTCGCCCAGATCATTACCTTTGGGACCATGCAGGCCAGGGCTGTGGTCAGGGATGTAGGCAGGGTCATGTCTGTTCCCTACGCGGATGTTGACCGCATTGCCAAGATGATCCCGGCGGAGTTGGACATGACATTGAAAAAGGCCCTGGAGAGCGAGCCGGAATTAAACAACCTTTACAAAAATGACCCGGAGATAACTAAGCTGATCAATACTGCCATATCTTTGGAAGGGTTGAACCGCCATGCCTCGATCCATGCCGCGGGCGTGGTTATCGCGGATAAACCCTTGAACAACTATACCCCTATCTTCAAGACCGGTGAAGATCAGATCACCACCGGTTACAGCATGGGTATACTGGAAAAGATCGGCCTGCTTAAGGTTGATTTTCTGGGCTTAAGGACGCTTACGGTTATCGACGAAACGGTAAAGCTGATCAAGAAAACCCGCGGCATTGAGATCGATATCGAGAAGCTGCCTCTGGATGACCGAAATACCTATAAACTTTTGGCCACCAGCCACACTATCGGTATATTCCAGGTAGAAAGCTCCGGAATGCGCGACCTGCTCAAGAAACTTGAGCCGGAGCGTTTTGAAGACCTGATCGCGCTTCTTGCTTTATACCGTCCCGGCCCCATCGGTTCAGGGATGCTCGATGATTTCATGAAACGCAAGCACGGCTCTATTCCCATAAAATACGAGCATCCCAGGTTAGAGCCCATCCTGAAAGAAACCTACGGGATCATGGTCTACCAGGAACAGATCATGCAGATCGCCTCGAGTTTAGCGGGATTCTCCCTTGCCCAGGCGGATATTCTGCGCAAGGCCATGGGTAAAAAGATCCCCGAAGTCATGGAAAAGGAGAGGAAGAATTTCTTAACCGGCTGCATTAAAAACGGGATCAAAGAGAGCACTGCTTCCAAGATTTTTGACCTGATCGAATATTTTTCCGGTTACGGGTTCAATAAATGTGTAGTTGGCTCTACTGAAATTGTAGATGCGGATTCAGGAAGGAACATCACTGTAAAGGACTTGTTTGAAGCTAAAAAACAGGTGCTCACTACATTCGGCTGTGATGAAAACCTTAAGATCGTAAAAAGCAAAATAATAAATGTTGTGGAAAACGGAGTTAAGCCGGTATATAAACTTAGGACAGTTTTGGGCAGGGAAATCATCGCCACCGCAAACCATCCTGTTTTTACATTTAGCGGATGGAAGAATTTGGGAGATTTATGCGTTGGTGAAAAAATAGGTTTGGCAAGGAAAGTACCCTGCGAAGGTAATCCTGCCATGAGCAGACACGAAACAATTGTTTTAGCCGGAGTGCTTTCAGAGGGCAACACTTGCCATCCCAGCGGGTTCTACTTTTACAATAATGACAAAAACCTGATTAAGGATTTTGTTGAAAACCTGAATAAATTTGATAATACAGTAGCACATGTATATAAAAGAAGTGGCCGCTTTGAAGTTTATGCCGGCACAGGCAAAGATGCCAGGTTTTTGAGCGGTCAGGTGCCATGGAATAAAGGGTTTGTTAAGGATAGTTACGGCAGCGCGGTAAAATTAATTGCTAATAAGAAATGCGGCGCGAGGCTTTGGATAGAGAATATAGGGCTCGATTATAAGAAGGCGGATGAAAAGTTTGTCCCCGAAGAAATATTCTCCCTGGATAAAGAAGGACTGGCGTTATTTTTGGGGAGATTGTGGTCGGGAGACGGTTTTATTTTCTCAAGAAACAATACTACACCATATTATGCTTCCTCCTCACATAAATTATGCGCTCAATTGCAAGACATCCTGCTCAGATTTGGAATAACTAGTCGTTTGGTAAAGAAAACATTCAAATATAAGTATAAAGAAAATAAGGAATTGAAGTACGGCTACGCATTATATCTTTTAGGTTATAGCTCTATAACCAGGTTCCGCGATTATATTTGCCCTTTTACCATCGGCAAAGATGATCAAATTAAGGGACTACGCAATTATTACAAACAAATAACACCAAACTTGGAAAGTAAAGATACTTTACCGGCTTCTGTAAGAGAGATTGTTTTGGAGGAAAAGAATAAATTCGGCATTACCTGGAAAGAAATTGGCGAAAAAACAGGTATCTGTATGAAAGAATTTTATGGCGTAAGTAAACCGCATAAAAAAGGGTTCCGAAGGACAACAATACAAGGCTTGGCTGAATTTTTTGAGTCAGAACGTTTATTAAGGCTCGTTAATTCTGATATTACCTGGGATAGAGTTCAATCAATAGAATACGCCGGCCGCAAGCAAACCTATGATCTAGAAATAGAAGGAATTCATAATTTTATCGCTAACGGCATCATTGTGCATAACTCACATTCAACCGCCTACGCCTTGATCTCTTACCGGACTGCCTACTTAAAAGCGAACTATCCGGTGGAGTTCATGAGCGCCCTGCTTACCTCGGAACGGGACAATACCGATAAGATCGTTGAGTATGTGAACGAAGCGCAGCGTATGGGATTGGCTGTACAGCCGCCGGATATAAATGAAAGCGGCGTGCTTTTTAAGGTGGTCGATGAAAAAACCATACGTTTCGGCCTGTTGGCTATAAAAAATGTGGGCAAGCTTGCGGCCGAATCCATGGTGGTTGCCCGCGAAAAAGCAAAGTTCGCCTCGTTAGAAGACCTTTGCCGGCGAGTGGATTTAAGATTGGCAAACCGCAAGGTTTTAGAAAGCCTGATAAAATGCGGGGCATTGGATTGTTTTGGGATGTCTCGTGCCAGAATGTTTGCCGGCTTAGACGCGATATTGGATGGGGCGCAGAGGGCGCAGAAGGAGATATCCAGTGGACAGCTTTCCTTCTTCAGCCAATCTTCAGAGGTCAACGGCTTCAAGGACAATACCAACAACCTGCCTGACGTAAAAGAGTGGCCTGAACCGCAATTGCTCTCCTTTGAAAAGGATATGCTTGGTTTCTACGTCAGCGGCCACCCATT
>SCRK01000119.1 GCA_004298075.1 bacterium
CTTATGTCCATGGTTTCCATAGTATTTGCCTCGTTTATTATTAAAAACACTTTAATTAAGTAAATAATCAGGGACGGTTCTGTTTATGTTTTAAGAACCGTCCCTGTATTTTTTGTTTGACAGGGTTGTTTTAGTGTTATAATAGCCCTGATGGATGACTTGGAGTTTGTCCAAGGCTGCCTAAAAGGGGACAAGCAATCCTGGAATGTATTTCTCTCGCGTTATTCCCACCTGATCTACAATTATATCTACAGCGTTTTAGCCGTAAAGGGCCGCAATTTTTCTAATGACCAAGTCGAAGACATCTTCCAGGATATATTCCACCTTTTGATCAAAGATAATTATAAAAAGCTATCTACTTATAGGGGCAGGAACGGTTGTTCCCTGGCCAGCTGGCTCAGACAGGTGACAGTCAATTTCACCATTGATTACCTGCGCAGGCTTAAGCCTATTCTTTCCATTGACGCTGAAAACGAAGAAGGTTTTGGTTTTAAGGATACCCTTACCGATCTTTCGCCTCAGGCCGCGGATTTCCTCAGCCATCAGGATAAGCTCAAAACACTTTATGAGTGCATTGATTTACTTGAAGCGGGGGAACAATATTTTATGGAGCTATTCCTGGGGCAGAGATTAAGTTTGGAGCAAATCAAGGATCATCTTAAGGTTACGCGCGGGGCAATGGACATGCGTAAAAGCAGGATATTCCAAAAGCTGCAGGAATGTTTTAAAAGTAAAGGTTTTGGGTTAGATTTCCTTAAGTAATGCGTCTATTGAGAGAGGGAGAGCATATGCCTAACTATTTTGAAAAAATAATCGGGGTTATTTACCGGCAAAAACGGGGTTCAGGAAGTTTTATGACCGGTGAACATCCGGATGAAGAGGCTTTGGCTTCTTTTCTTGAGGATAAGCTTCCTCATAAGGATAGATTGCTTATTGAGAAGCATCTGGTCAGTTGTTCCTCATGCGCTGAGTATGTAGGCATCCAGCTTAAGATGGAGTCCGGTTTAGCCAAGGAGGTGCCGGGGCTTTTATTGCAGAAGGTTAAAAGGCTAGTCATTGATGATAATAAAGATAGCCTCTTGGAAATATTCCTTAAGCTTAAAGAAAAGGCAATTGAAATTATTCAGACCAGCGGTGATGTCCTGGTGGGCCAGGAGTTTATTTCCGCCCCGGTTTTACGCAGCCGCCGGATAAAGGATTTCAGGGAGGAGGTGGTTATCCTGAAAGACCTCCAAAGTATCCGGGTAGAGGCCAGGCTTAAGAACAATAACGCCAAAAGTTTTGATCTCGCCGTGTCAGCCAGGGATAAACAGAGCCAGGAACTTATCCGCGATTTAAGGGTAACACTTTTTAAGGGAGGCCTTGAGCTGGAATCTTACGCGTCAGAGGCCGCGAGCGTTATTTTCAGGGATATCCTGCCGGGAGTTTATACGGCTGAGGTAACAAAGTCAGGAGAAAAGGTCGCGGTAGTGAAGATAAAGGCGGAGATTTAGTAATTTATGCAGGTTACGCAGGCTTTAAACCTGGAGGTTTTTAAGCAGGAGCGCTCTCTCAAGATGGGGCTTTTTTCGCAAAATGAGCCCTCTGCCACCTTAAAACATTATAACCAGGTCTCTGTTTCTTTTGAGGAGATCAACGGCCTGTGCGAGGAGTTGATCTGTATTTTAAACCGGACAGCCAGGATAGAGGCAGAGGCGCAAAGCTTGTGTAAAATCGGCCGCATGCTTTGGGACCATCTGCTTAGCCGTCCGATCAAAGAAAAACTAAAGAGCAGTTTATCCACCCAGCTTACCCTATCCCTGGATGAGGAGTTGATCCAGATACCCTGGGAGCTGATCTTTGACGGTTCGGATTTTCTCTCTCTTAAATTCAGCATGGGGAGGCTTGTGCGCAGCGGGGGGGAATCAGCTGCCTTGCGCTACCGTAATCTATCCGATGAAGTAAAAATGCTTATCCTGGCTAATCCAACCGGCGACCTGGACTCCGCTTACACCGAAGGCCTGAATATCAAGAATCAGTTCGCGCATAAGAGGGAAAGGGTATGCGTTGATTTTAAGTCCACCTCCATAGATAAGGCTTATCTCAAGAAGAACATCTGTGATTACGATATTGTGCATTTTGCCGGGCACTGTGAATTTGACAAAAAGGATACGCAGCGCTCCGGATGGATGTTCAGCGACGGGCTCTTTAGCGTCGAGGAGATTATGAAAATGGGGCAGAGTTCCGATCTGCCTGTTTTGATATTTTCCAATGCCTGCCATTCAGCCCAGCTTTCAACGGGGCTGATCAATTCCGGCTATCAGGAAACAAACTTTAATATGGCTGGCGCTTTCCTGTTTGCCGGGGTGCGCCATTATATCGGCTCTATCCGTAAGATCGAAGATACAGTAAGCCAGGAGTTCGGCCGTAAATTTTATACGCAGCTTCTTTCAGGGGTAAGCGTCGGGGAGTCCCTGCGGCTGGCTAAGCTGAAACTGATCAAGGAACACGGTTTGGCAGGTTTACATTGGACTAGCCACTTGCTTTATGGCGACCCGGGGTTTGTTTTCTTTAACACCCGGGTCAAGAAACAAAATAAACGGCTGCTTAGCTCCCGATTTAAGAAAGCTATTTTTTCCGCCGGCATATTAATCCTTATTATTGCTTTGGGCCTTCTGTCCGCGTTTTGGGCGCCTAAACTTAATCCCGGTAAAATCTATCTATTCCTGAGCTCGGAGGGGCAATACCGCAAAGGCAATAACCAGGGTGCCGTAGACCTGGGAATGCGAGCGATTAATAAGGACCGGGATTTCCTGAGCGTTTATCCGGTGGTGGCCAATGCCTATTGGCGGATGGGTAAGAAAGAAAAGGCGCTAAGATACTATTTTGAATATGTGCTCAGAAGCGAGAAATTAAACAACAAAAAACATCTTGCCTCAGCCTACATAAAACTGGGTTGGTTCTATCAGCTGACGGGCCAATACGCGTCAGCGCGCCAGTTCTATGATAAGGCAATCAGCTTAAGCAGAGAATTAAAGGATAAGCTTAACGAGGCGGTAGCTTTAAGAAAATTAGCTGTCTGGTATATAGATAATAAGAATCTTGAAGCCGCCCTGGAGTTATTGACTAAAAGCGTTGCCATAAATCTCGCGGGCAGGAATAATTTCGAGCACCGCAGTAATCTTGCCGGCGATTATTTTGATATAGGCCTGGTTTTCGCGGATAAGGATGATTACGCCGGGGCAAAGGAATTTTACGAAAAGAGCCGCAAGATCTTTGAAGAGCTTAAACTGAAGAATGAATTAAGCGATTGTTTCTTTAACCTGGGCGAGATTTATCTCTTTCAAAAAGAGTATCAAAAGGCCATGGATTATTATTTTATGGGTTTAAAGATCGACCTGGCCCAGAATAATAAGGTTAATCTGGTCTCCGATTATAATATGATAGGGGAGCTTTACCTGGAGATGGATGACCTGGGGGAAGCGGAAAGCCACTTTAAACATGCCTCCGTGCTGGCCGGGGAAATTAACAGCCCTCCGGATCTCGCCGGCGCTAATTATAACCTGGGGCTTTTGTATAAAAAAATGGGCAAGAAAAACCTGGCCAGGGAGCATTGGCGTAAGGCCCAGGAAATATACAGGCCTATTGACCTTGATAAATATCAGGAGATCCGCAGTCAATTGCTGGATCTGGATGCTTCTTAAAAAAATACTTGACATAATAATTTTTTTTAGATATACTCTACTATAATCATAGGGTTAGTAGAGAAGAGAGGCTTAAGATGAGAATTACATATAAAGGCGACTATGCGCTAAAGGCGCTTTTGGACCTGGCCCTGCATTATGAGCAGGGGTTAACCACGATCCACGACCTGGCAAAACGTATTGACGCGCCGGTAAAATTCCTGGAGCAGGTTTTGCTGGATCTAAAAAAAGGCGGCTTTGTAGAGAGCAGGAGGGGCAATGTCGGCGGTTACCAGCTGGCTAAGAATCCGGCTGATATCACTTTAGGCGAAGTGGTCAGGTTCATTGATGGGCCGATCGAGCCGATCGGTTGCGTAGAAAAAGGTTATTCTAATTGCGTTGATTTGAATAAGTGTGTTTTTAGAAATATCTGGCAGAAGGTTGCCGGGGCGACTTCGGATATCATTGATAATGTCAGTTTCGCGGATTTAGCCGGCCAGGTCAACCTTAAACAGAACGCGCTGGTTTATTCCATTTAGCGATCGAGAAAGGGGCAAGCTAATGACTAAAATTGACAGCAGGCTTCACTTAGAAACGCTGGCCTTGCACGGCGGCCAGGAGGCTGATCCTGCGACAGGCGCAAGGGCTGTGCCTATTTACCAGACAACATCGTATCAGTTCAAAAGCACCGAACAGGCTGCCAATCTTTTCGGTTTAAAGGAGTTCGGCAATATTTACACGCGTTTAATGAACCCCACTACCGATGTCCTGGAAAAAAGGATGGCGTTATTGGATGGGGGGATAGGCGCCTTAGCCGTAGCCAGCGGGCAATCCGCGATAACTATCGCCTTGCTTAATATTGCCCAGGCCGGGGATGAGATCGTGTCGGCGGATAACCTTTACGGCGGAACTTATACGCTTTTTCACTATACTTTTGAGCGTTTTGGGGTAAAGGTGAAATTCGTGCCTTCAAATGACCTGGATGCCTTACAAAAGGCGATAACACCCAAGACCAAAGCCATTTATGCCGAGTCTATCGGAAATCCCAAGTTAAATGTCGCGGATCTTGAAGGGATCTCCGCCATAGCGCGCAAGAATGGAATACCTTTTGTGCTGGACAACACTGTATCACCGTATTTGCTGCGGCCGATTACATATGGAGTGGATATCGTGGTTTATTCGGCAACCAAATTTATCGGCGGCCATGGCACAAGTTTAGGCGGGATAATCGTTGATTCAGGAAAATTTGATTGGACTAACGGCAAGTTCCCGTTAATATCCGGGCCGGACCCGAGTTATCATGGGATCAACTTTGTTGAGGCGCTTAAGCCTTTTGGCAATATTGCCTATATCACTAAGGCCAGGGTCAGCTTGTTGCGCGACCTGGGCCCGGCATTATCGCCTTTTAATGCTTTCCTTCTTTTGCAGGGGCTGGAAACTTTGCATTTAAGGATGCCCCGCCACTGCGATAACGCCCTGGCTGTAGCTTTGTTCCTCAAAAAACATCCAAAGGTAAGCTGGGTCAATTACCCGGCCTTGTATGACAGCCCGGAAAAGGAAAGGGCAAGGAAATATCTTCCTAACGGCGCAGGAGCGATCTTGGGCTTTGGGGTCAAAGGAGGCCTTCGGGCAGGGAAGAAATTCATTGATTCCCTGGAGTTGATATCGCATCTTGCCAATGTCGGCGATGCCAAGAGCCTGGCTATTCATCCGGCAACTACCACGCACCAGCAGCTATCCGCTGAGGAGCAGTTAGCAACCGGAGTAACTCCTGATTTTATCCGGCTGTCAATAGGGATAGAGCATATAGACGATATTGTTGCCGATATAGAGCAGGCTTTAGGTAAGACATAGGCACCCGGCGCTAATAGGAGAATAATATGGGAGAAATATTTTCTGATATTACAAAAACCGTAGGCAACACCCCATTGGTAAGATTGAACCGGATGAGCAAGGGCTTAGAGGCTAAGGTTTTAGTTAAGCTTGAGTCTTTCAATCCTCTTTCCAGCGTTAAGGACCGTATAGGAGTGGCTATGGTTGAAGACGCGGAGAAGAGAGGTGTGTTAAAAAAGAATACCACTATCATCGAGCCGACCAGCGGCAATACGGGGATAGCCCTGGCATTTGTCTGCGCAGCCAAGGGTTACAAATTGATCCTGACTATGCCTGATACGATGAGCATAGAAAGGAGGCAGCTTTTGGCTGTCTTCGGGGCACAGTTGGTTTTGACGCCCGGAGCCGACGGAATGAAAGGCGCGGTAAAAAAAGCCGAGGAGCTGGCTGCTAAAACTTCTGATGCGATCATTCTGCAGCAATTTAATAATCCGGCTAACCCCCAAATTCACCGCAAAACGACTGCCGAGGAGATCTGGAATGATACTGACGGAAAGGTCGATATCCTGGTAGCGGGAGTCGGCACAGGCGGAACAATTACCGGTGTTGCTGAAGTGATCAAAAAAAGAAAGCCGGGTTTTAAAGTGATAGCGGTTGAGCCTGATGCCTCTCCGGTTTTATCCGGAGGCGCGCCGGGCGCGCATAAGATACAGGGGATAGGCGCGGGGTTTATCCCGCAAGTTTTGAACCTTAAGGTAATTGATGAGGTGATCAGGGTCACTAATGAAGATGCCGGAGAAACCAGCCGCAGGCTGGCAAGGTCCGAAGGAATTTTAGGCGGGATCTCCTGCGGGGCTGCTTTGTGGGCGGCATTGGAGGTGGCTAAGCGCAAAGAAAACAAAGATAAGGTTATTGTAGCTATCCTTCCTGATACGGGAGAACGTTACTTGACTACCTGGCTTTTTCAAGAGGTAAAAACATGAACAGGGAAAACAAAATAATTCAAAATAACAGTGTAGGCCTGGTAAAGACGCAAGCCTTTACCTTTGATTCGCTTAAGCTTGAAAGCGGGGAGCGGTTCGGGCCGGTTACCCTGGCTTTTGAAACTTACGGAACTTTAAACAAGGAAAAATCTAACGCTGTGCTTATAGTTCATGCACTTTCAGGGGATGCGCACGCAGCCGGCCTGCATGAAAACGAAAAGGATCCCGGCTGGTGGGACGCGTTTATCGGGCCGGGCAAGGCTTTTGATACGGACAAATATTTCGTTATTTGCTCCAATATACTCGGAGGATGCAAGGGCTCAACCGGGCCGTCAAGTTTAAATCCCGCGACCGGGGCTCCTTATGCCCTGGATTTTCCGCTCATAAGCATTAATGATATGGTCAATGCCCAGAAGCGCCTGGTAGATCACCTGGGGATAGATAAGTTGCTTTCTGTAGTCGGCGGTTCAATGGGCGGGCAGCAGGTTTTATCCTGGCTGGTCAATCATCCGAACAAAATATTAAGCGCAATACCCATTGCCACGACTATCAGGCATTCGCCGCAACAGATCGCTTTTAATGAGGTGGGCAGGCAGTCGATCATGGCTGACGCGCATTGGAAGTCCGGCAATTATTATGGCGGATCTGCTCCATCTAAAGGGTTGGCGGTAGCCAGAATGGTCGGCCATATTACGTATATGAGCGATAAGTCCATGGCGGAAAAATTCGGCCGGACTAAAAAGGGCCCGGGAGAAACCTTCAAATTCACCGCTGATTTTGAGGTGGAGGGTTACTTGCGTTACCGCGGGGATAATTTTGTGAAACGTTTTGACGCAAATTCTTATCTCTATATTACCAAAGCTATGGATAATTTTGACGCTTCAGGCGGAAAGCGGCTTTGTGAGATTTTACGAGGCAGCAAGGTCAAGGTTTTGGTCATCTCCTTTAAATCCGACTGGCTTTATCCGGGGTACCAGTCAAAGGAGATAGTCAAGGCATGCAAGCTGGCGGGGGTAGAGACCACTTATTGCGAAATAGATTCAACCTATGGGCATGATGCTTTTCTGCTTGAGGTTGATGAAGAAGCGCACCTGATCCGGCATTTCCTTAAAAAAGTTTTTTATGCTTACGAGGTGACGGGTAACTATGGAGAATAACGG
>SCRK01000120.1 GCA_004298075.1 bacterium
CAGCAATAGATAAGGCCTCTTCTTGCGTCCAGCGCGGTAACGATAAGGCTGCCTTTTAGCGGAGCGTTTTTCGCCAGGATATCCAGCGTAGGTATAGCGATCACCGGTTTATTCCTCACGATGCTTAAGCCCTTTATCGTCGCCAAACCGACGCGCATGCCGGTAAAAGAACCAGGGCCCAGCCCGCAGGCAAAATAATCAATATCAGCGGCCTTTAATCCCGCCGCATCCAAAGCCCTCTGGATAGTTATCGTAAGCAAGGCGGAAAGGTTCCTGCCCATTTCAAGTTTACATTCATAAAATGAGTTATTGGCATAAATGCCCAGGCAAAGAAATTTCGTGGTAGTATCAATCCCTAAGATCTTCATTGAACTTTCCTAATAGCCGCTTGTACGCGGGGCCCCTGGCAATGAACTCAAGTACCCGGCTGTTGGCTGCTTTAGCAGATAGTTTAATCTTTAAGAATTCTTTAGGCAAGAGGAATTTCAGGCGTTCCGGCCATTCGATCAACGTGATGCCTTCGGAATAAAAATACTCCTCATATCCTAAAGCCAGTATATCATGGGGGGCTTTAAGCCGGTAAAAATCAAAATGATGCAACGGATGTTTTCCCTTGTGCACGCGCAGCAGGACAAAAGTAGGGCTGATCACCTTATCCTTGCTTATTCCCAGCCCCTGGGCGATGCCTTTAGCCAGGACTGTTTTGCCCGCGCCAAGCGCCCCATAGAGAAGAATGATATCCCCGGGCTGAAGGTGACGGCTGATGATCCTGCCTATTTTTAAAGTTGAGGTAACTGAATTGGATACTTTTTTCATTTAGAAGTGTTGGTAACCGGTCTTAAAGGATCGGCCGGTACACGCCTCTGCATTGATCGTCCTTAAGCCGAATGCCTTGGGCATTATCTCGCCTATTGGCGTAAAGCGGTATTTGGAGCTGTTAATGATCCGGCTAGCCTGGTCCCTTGAAGCGGTAAAAAGCAGCTCAAACTCCTCACCCGATGAAAGCGCGTCATCTACTCCGCGAGCCTCCCTGCTCAACGGGATTAGCTTCTCATATATCACCGCGCCGCTAGAGCTTTGCTCCAGAATATGGCCTAAATCCTGAAGCAAGCCGTCAGAGACATCGATCATCGAGTTGATCTTGAAATTATTCACTAAAAAACGCGCCTCTTTAAGCCGCGGCTCAAACTTCAAATGTTTGCCTTTAATTGAGCTGCCCAACGATCCTGTAACCATAATGATATCGCCAGGTTTAGCGCCGGAGCGTAAACAAAGTTTATCCTTCTCCACAACACCCAACATACTGACATCTATAATTAATTTATCCGCGGAGCTGATATCTCCCCCGACAATATTGATCCGGTACTTTTTGGCTAGCTCGAACATACCTTTGGCAAGCCGGTCAACCCGGGTTACCAGCATATTCGGGCTAAGCCCCAGGGAGACCACGGCATACTTAGGAGTTCCTCCACAGGCGCAAATATCGCTGATGGAAACTGCCAGGGCCTTTCTTCCGACTAGAGCCGGGTCATCGGTACTCTTAAAATCCGTGCCGGCAATGATCATGTCGCAGGTAAACAATTGATAATTATTTTTATCCAGCTTTAGAACAGCGCAATCATCACCGCTGCCCCTGACCACAGAGCTATCGGTTTTAATTTTTCCCTGGAATCTTTTGATCAAACCAAATTCACCGATATCTTTTAAGCGCATTTATCTACCTAAAATTCCAGCAATATTCTTTTTATAAGGCGGCCAGATTATGCCTTTATCCGTAATTATCCCGCTGATCAATTCATGGCCGGTAACATCAAAAGCGGGATTCAATATTTTCGCCCCTTTTACCGCAACAGACCTCTTATGCATGATCACGGAAACCTCGCTAGCGTGGCGCATTTCAATGGCGATATCCCTGCCGCTCTTTATATTCAGGTCAAAGGTGCTTTTGGGAGCGGCAATGTAAAAAGGTATTTTATGGTATTTGCAGAGAATCGCCAGGTTCAGGGTGCCTATCTTATTGGCGGAGTCGCCGTTAGAGGCAATGCGGTCTGCTCCGGTGATCACCATATCTATCCTTCCCTGGCGCATAAGGCTGGCCGCGGTATTGTCGGCGATCATCGTAACATCTACCCC